>NZ_JAHHPN010000162.1:0-8495 GCF_024606325.1 Endozoicomonas sp. ONNA1 | reverse complement strand
AACTCGCGACCCCAACCTTGGCAAGGTTGTGCTCTACCAACTGAGCTATTCCCGCGATGAAGATAATTTAGGACTTCTTCAAAGTCCGAAGCGGAAAGCGAGACTCACTCTTTAACATTGAGATGCCCCCAACCCTGTTCAGGCTCTGTTCTGCTAACTGAGCTATACCGGCCCGGCATCCATGTTCGTCAGTGCATGAAGCCCGAGAGCTTCGCGTCCGTCGAAGATGTTGCGTAGTTTAAGAATATTTCGTCTGCTGTCAATAGATTAGAGTAATGAATTAGCTTTCAGCCTTAGAGAATGGTGTCAGATCAGGCCATGCGGCTCGAAGGTACACATACATAGACCACAGTGTCAGGATGGCAGAGATGTAAAGCATTGCCAGACCAAGATACCCGATCATGGATTCCAGAGGCACAGGGGCAAAGAGTAACAGGGTAATGGCCATCATTTGTCCGGCCGTTTTTAGTTTGCCGATCATATTCACC
The DNA here is from genome assembly GCF_024606325.1 of Endozoicomonas sp. ONNA1. Taxonomy (NCBI): domain Bacteria; kingdom Pseudomonadati; phylum Pseudomonadota; class Gammaproteobacteria; order Oceanospirillales; family Endozoicomonadaceae; genus Endozoicomonas; species Endozoicomonas sp. ONNA1. The sequence continues at coordinate 8,007 of NZ_JAHHPN010000162.1, read as the reverse complement.
GCTACACTGGTTCGCTTACCTATCTCAGCCATCCATTCACGCAGGGCAGAAATAACAATTTCCCGGCCAATAATGATCGTAGCGGGTATGGTCATCCAGGCTGCCCTGAACTCTTCGACCAACAGGCATAATGCTGTTGCTACCATGATTTTGTCTGCCACCGGATCAAAAAAAGCACCGAAGGGGGTGGTCTGGTTCCAGCGTCTGGCCAAATAACCATCAAACCAGTCAGTCGCAGCAGCGACTGCAAAGATGGCAGCGCAGAGAGTGTAACGCATTTCAATGGGCAGGTAGAAAATCAAGACCAGAAAAGGAACCAGAACAATGCGAAGCATCGTTAGAATATTCGGAATATTCATAGCAACAGATAAATAACCATGATGTGTAACTTTGCTGAGGTCTTTCTACCAGAGTACTCATGCAACCCAAAGTTCTGGTGCAGACAGACCTACAGACCGTCGTTGAAAATATTTACAATCCCATAAGTTACACAGTCGAGAGAAATAGTACAAACCCGAATCTACGATCCATGCAAATGAGCATGTATCTGTTCTGCCAGCTTCTGGCTGATACCCTCGACTTTTGCCAGCTCATCTAACGACGCGTTCATTACGCCATGACGCCCCCCAAAGAACTTGAGCAATGCCGAGCGACGCCTGGCTCCAACTCCCGGAATATCTTCCAGAGTTGATCGTTTTCTGGCAACACTGCGCTTTTGTCGGTGGCCGGTAATGGCAAACCTGTGCGCTTCGTCCCGTATATGTTGAATCAGCAGCAGAGCGCCATCTTTTTCCAATGCGGGCAGCTCCTTGCCCTTATAAATCAGTGTCTCAAGACCTGGTTTTCTGGAAACCCCTTTGGCGACACCCAATAAAGGAATATGCTGGAGAGATAACTCGTACATGACGTCCTCTGCCATGCTCAACTGCCCCTTACCGCCATCAATCAATATCAGATCCGGTGTATTCTCAGGCTGCCCGGTCAGGCTTTTATAACGCTTATGCAAGGCTTTCTTCATGGCGGCATAATCATCACCAGGCTCAATACCTGTTATGTTGAAACGCCGATACTGGCTTTTGTCGGGCCCTTCCTGATTAAACACAACACAGGAGGCAACCGTTGCCTCACCCATGGTATGACTGATATCAAAGCATTCAAACCGGGTTAACGGTTCTTTCAGCTTCAGCAGCCTACCCAATTGCTCTGTGCGCTTGCGTTGATGGGTTTTACCAGCCAACTCAGACTGAAGGCTCGTCTGTGCATTTTTATCTGCCAGCTTCAACCAATCCTGTCGTTCGCCCCTGACCCGATGCTTGATTTTGACACTTTTACCCGACAACTGACTGATTCCCTGTTCAAGTACCTCGTGATCTTCCACGACAATAGGCAGGATAATCTCGGAGGGAAAATTTCGACTATTGGCAAGCTTGATATAAAACTGGGCCAGAAATTCTGAAAGGTAATCTTCTGGCTGATGGTCCAGCCTGAAATTCGGAAAATAGCTCTTGTGCCCCAATAACTGACCATTACGAACAAACAGCACCGCAAAGCAGACCTTACCCATTTGGTTGCAGTAACCGACTATGTCCGCATCACCGGTACTGCGATTGACCGACTGTTGTTCCTGAACTTGCCTGAGCTGGCTGATCTGATCCCTGATTTCAGCGGCTTCTTCAAACCTCAGTGCTTCGGACTCGCTCTCCATTCTTTTGATCAGTTTACGGATGAGCTGCTGACTCTTTCCTTCCAGAAATTGGCGAGTATCCTGCACATCTTGCTGATATTCTTCCGAGCTGACCAGATTGACGCAGGGAGCCTTACAGCGTTGGATCTGATGCTGGAGACAGGGACGACTTCTATTACGGAAATAACTGTTCTCACATTGTCTGACCTTGAACACCTTTTGCAGCAGATTCAAACTTTCCCGCACGGCACCACCACTGGGATAAGGACCAAAAAACAAGCCTTTCTTGCTTTTACTTCGACCTCTCTGATAGACAATACGAGGATACTCATCTTCCACAGAGAGATAAATAAAGGGGTAGGACTTATCGTCCCTGAGAAGGATATTGTAGGGCGGTCTCCGGTCTTTGATGAGGTTTTGTTCCAGCAGCAAGGCCTCCAACTCGGAGTTGGTAATGGTTACCTCTATACTGTGGATCTTGCTCACCAGCGCCATGGTTTTGGTGGTCAGACCAGTAGGACGAAAGTAGCTGGACAGACGATTTTTAAGATTTTTTGCTTTCCCGATATAAAGGGTATTCCCAAGATTGTCCCGCATGTCGTAGACACCCGGCTGTCTGGGCGCCTGTTTTAGAAAAGCCTTGTGATCGAAACGTTCTTTTTCTTCACCTTTAGCCATTGAGCCTGTCATGGAATACAAATACTGTCGATTAATTTCGGACAGTATACTGACAAACAAGACCACAGACCTACAACTTCAGCTCATGACCTGTCGTTGATCAGACTGAAGCAGCATCCTGCCCTACTTCAATCAGCCGGTACCGAATCGCCAAATGTGTTAATTCCACATCACTGTTTATTTGCAGCTTCTCAAAAATACGGTAGCGGTAACTGTTCACCGTTTTAGTACTCAGACAGAGTTTGTCCGAAATGGCCTGCACCTTTTCACAACTGACTATCATCAGGCATATCTGCATTTCCCTACTGGACAGTTTTTCAAAGGGGGAACCTGAGGAAGGATGTAAGGACTTCAACGCCATTTGCTGAGCAATATCAGGACTGATGTAGCGTTTGCCAACGACCACCGCCCTGATGGTGGTAACCATCTCATCGATACTGATGCCTTTGGTGACGTACCCAGCTGCACCGGCTTCCATCAGTTTGGCAGGATACAGCTCATCATTGCAGACGGTGACAGCAATGACCTGAATCTCTGGGAATGACCGACTGATCTTACGTGTGGCCTCCAGACCACCAATCCCCGGCATTCGGACATCCATCAGTACCACCTGGGGCTTGAGGCTACGACACTTTTCAACGGCCTCTTCCCCGCTACTGGCCTCACCGACGATGACCAGTCCCTCTACATCGGAAAGCATGCGGGACAAGCCCGTTCTCACCAGATCATGATCGTCAGCAATCAGTACGCGAATCATGACATACTCCAACCTGCATCTTTATAGTTGTTATGTTCCTAATCCATCTCTCATTTCCCTGATGGTAAACCACTCCAATGTCACCACACTCAGAAAAAAGCCTGAGCACGAGTAATATCGTACAACAGGCTCATCCTACTACCAATATGTTTGGACTAGCAGAATACTACAGGCCAAAATTAGAGCTTGCTTTCCAGTTCCGGTACAGCTTCAAACAGATCCGCTACCAGACCATAGTCGGCTACCTGGAAGATAGGCGCTTCTTCGTCTTTGTTGATGGCAACAATGACCTTAGAGTCTTTCATACCTGCCAAATGCTGGATCGCACCGGAAATACCAATAGCAACGTACAGGTTAGGAGCAACAATTTTACCAGTCTGTCCAACCTGCATGTCATTAGGTACAAAACCTGCATCTACTGCTGCACGAGAAGCACCTACCGCAGCACCGAGTTTGTCAGCCAGTTTGTAAAGGATCTCGAAGTTTTCTCCGTTACCCATACCACGACCACCGGATACTACAATTTTTGCAGCACCCAGTTCTGGACGATCAGACTTCGCCATCTCTTCACTGACAAAGGAAGATATACCTGCGTCATGAGCGATGTCCAGCTGCTCAACAGGTGCGCTACCACCATTAGCCGCCACGGGATCAAAACCAGTACCGCGAACGGTGACAACTTTCACAGACGCACTGCTTTGAACTGTTGCAATGGCATTACCGGCGTAGATCGGACGGGCAAAAGTGTCAGCACTGTCGACACGTATGATGTCAGAGATTTGCTCAACATCCAGCAAAGCAGCGACACGGGGCATATAGTTTTTGCCACTGGTGCTGGCAGCACTCAGAATATGGCCATAGCCTTTGCCCAGTTCAGCAACCAGCAGACTGACGTTTTCTGCCAACTGGTGCTCATAGGCGGCATTGTCCACAACCATAACCTTGCTGACACCTTCAACGGCTGATGCTGCCTCGGCAACAGAACCACAACCGGATCCAGCGACTAATACATGAACATCATCGCCTATTTGACGGGCAGCCGCTACCGTATTCAGAGTGGCCGCGCCCAGGGCTGCATTGTCATGCTCTGCAACTACGAGAATAGCCATTAGATTACCTTCGCTTCTGTTTTCAGTTTTTCGATCAGTTCATCAACGCTGCCCACACGGATGCCGGCACTGCGCTCCGCAGGTGGCTCAACTTTCAGAGTATTCAGGGAAGAAGTCACCTCAACACCCAGATCTGCAGGTGTTTTGACGTCGAGAGGTTTACGTTTGGCCTTCATGATATTGGGCAGAGAAGCATAACGAGGCTCATTCAAGCGCAGGTCTGTCGTCACGATAGCGGGCAGTGACAGGGAAACTGTCTGCAGACCACCGTCGACTTCACGAGTGACAGAGGCTTTGCCATCTTCTATAGTCACTTCAGAAGCGAAAGTACCCTGAGGCAGACCCGATAATGCCGCCAACATCTGACCGGTTTGGTTGTTATCACTGTCGATGGACTGTTTACCCAGAATCACCAGATCTGGTTTTTCTTCATCAACAATGGCTTTGAGCAGTTTGGCAACAGACAGAGAACCGGGGTTTTCGTCGGTTTCTACCTGAATACCGCGATCAGCACCCAGAGCAAGAGCGGTGCGTATCTGCTCCTGACACTCTTTGGTCCCGAGTGAAACAACAACGATTTCAGTGGCAACACCCTTTTCCTTCAGTCTTACCGCTTCTTCAACAGCAATTTCACAGAAAGGATTGATGGCCATTTTGACGTTCGTGAGATCGACATCACTATGGTCCGCTTTTACACGAACCTTGACGTTATAGTCGATGACTCTCTTAACGGCTACAAGTATTTTCATGGGTTCGCAGCCTTCCTTATTTATACTATGACTGGATACTTGGTTGTGAGGCAGGGTATGAAATCTCCGAAAACATCGCGCGGAGCATCAATTGTTATCATTGTTTCACATCGCTGCTGTGTGGGCAGTCTAACAGCACGTCAATAAGGGTTCAAACCTATGTTCAAGATTGATGCAAATCCGACAGCTCTAATGAACTATGTGTCTGACCAAAGCCTTTTATTAGAACACCCAAACATTATGACATCTTCCACATGTAGTCAGAGACTCTTCACTGGCAGAATGGCAAATGGCACTCTGCCGAGCCAAGCGAGCCCTGACACAGCGAACACTGGTTATTTGCGTTAGAGCCAGTATAATGCAGAAAAAAATTCAAACAACTGTTTGATTTTCATGCCAGGAGATTTTTCTGACTATGACAGCCCGGAAAGGTTAACCGGAAAGTTGGAGTGTCATCAGACACAAAGAACATTGTATGAAAATCACCATGTGATAACCCGGTGAGGGAGGGGATCCATCTTGGAACGCGAGTCTATGCCATTTGACGTGGTAATTGTGGGCGCTGGACCATCCGGTTTGTCTGCTGCATGTCGTCTTATGCAACTGTCACAGGAAGCAGGTCAAGAACTCTCTGTCTGCGTCGTTGAGAAAGGATCAGAGGTAGGAGCACACATCCTGTCTGGTGCCGTCTTCGAACCTACCGCCCTGAATGAACTGTTTCCCGACTGGAAAGAAAAAGGGGCACCACTGAATACCGCTGTCGTTTCCGACGATATCTACTGGTTAAGTTCCCAGGAAAAGGCCATGAAAGTGCCGGGTGCCTTTGTACCCAAGACGATGCACAACGAAGGCAATTACATCATCAGCCTGGGCAACCTCTGTCGCTGGCTGGCTGAACAGGCTGAGAGCCTGGGTGTGGAAGTATTCCCCGGCTTTGCTGCCAACGAAATCCTGTTCAATGAAGATGGCAGTGTGAAAGGGGTTGCGACTGGTGACATGGGCATCTCTGCCAATGGCGAGAAAAAAGACAGTTACATGCCTGGTATGGAACTGCACGCCAAATACACCCTTTTCTCAGAAGGCTGTCGTGGTCAACTGGGTAAAGAAATCATCAGCCGTTTCAATCTGGACGAAGGTAAAGACCCACAACATTATGGCATTGGTATCAAAGAGCTGTGGGATGTCACTCCAGAGAACCACTCTGAAGGTCTGGTCGTGCACACTGCTGGCTGGCCTCTGACTGATAGCGGCTCAACTGGCGGCGGCTTCCTTTACCACATTGAGAACAACCAGGTCGTACTGGGCCTGATTACCGACCTGAGTTACTCCAACCCTCACGTCAGTCCTTTTGAAGAGTTCCAGCGTTACAAGCAGAGCCCAACCATCAAGAAATTCCTTGAAGGTGGTAAACGGGTGTCTTACGGTGCCCGCGCTCTTGCCAAAGGCGGCCCTCAGTCCTTACCAAAAATGACCTTTGTCGGCGGCCTACTGATCGGTTGTGACGCAGGCACCATGAACGGTGCCAAAATCAAGGGTTCTCACACCGCTATGAAGTCCGGCATGTTGGCAGCCGAGGAAGTCTTCAAGTCAATTAGCAGTGGCTCCGAAGGCGGCGAAGACCTCACTTCTTACACAAAAGCTTTTGAAAGCTCCTGGCTGGGCGATGAGTTGCAGGCACAGAGAAACTTTGGTCCGGCCATGCATAAGTGGGGTAACTTCATAGGAGCGGGCTTTGCGTTTATCGACCAAAATATTTTTGGTGGCAAGCTGCCATTTACCCTGCATGATAAAACACCCGACTACGCAACACTCAAGCCAGCGATTGATAGTAGAAAGATTGATTATCCAAAACCGGATGGTGTCATAAGCTTTGATCGTCTGAGTTCTGTGTTCCTGTCCAACACTAACCATGAAGAAGATCAGCCCTGCCACCTGAAACTGGCCGATGCTTCGATTCCTCTGAGAGATAACCTGCCTAAATACGACGAGCCTGCTCAGCGTTACTGTCCGGCTGGCGTTTATGAAATTGTCGAAGACGAAACATCTGGCGAGCAGCGCTTCCAGATCAACAGTCAGAACTGTGTTCATTGTAAAACCTGCGACATCAAGGATCCGGCCCAGAACATTAACTGGGTTGCTCCGGAAGGCACCGGTGGCCCCAACTACCCGAACATGTGAGTGCGACGAGAGTCGCCTTGCTAGCGTGTAAGCGCTTGATTTTAAAGCGCTTACACACCTACCGTCAAAGTCGTAGAGACATTCGGTAGTCAGTGTGGTGAAAACCCGCATATCTTTAACTATCGTCGGTATAAAGACTATTCCACGCCCTGACACTATCAACAGCGGCTGCTCATTGCGGCCACGTTCTGCTGCGACTGTAAATCTGCGGGACTGCGCTCCATTATTCTTGATGAGCTTTATGATGATCTTTGCAACTGGGGGAGCCAGGGGCATGCTAGCTGCACAAAGAGCATTACAAGTCTGAATCAGGTGCTCAGTTAATGTTTCACATTGGGTTATTCGGGGCGCCCATAGAGTCTTTAAGCCTATGCGACACTGAAGAGCAGGAGGTCGTCATTCCCGCGAAAGAGAATGTCCCAAAAGTCCTGCGTTTCCCTGATACGGTGTTAAAAAATGACTCAAAATGCTCATCTACTCGCTGTGAACCGGGCTTTTTCGCCACTTTTTGCCTTTTCTCAGCTTTGCTAGCCACTTTTGCAACAGCCTCAAAGGCGGGAATCATTCAGCTTGAGTTAATAAGCTTGCAGCTATACCTTCTGGCGAGTATCCACTCTCCCTTTTGTGTCAAGATTCTTTACGAAACTGACCCTACAGAGGGGGAAGCAGGCAAAACATGCAAAAGATCCGTTACAAGTAATTTGCAAGTTTCTTGACCGTCTATAAGCAGATATCAAAAGTATCGATCGAATCGCAGGACTTACAAAACCCCTTATAGAATGAGCTCTGCACCATCAGAGACGGGAAAAAAGAAACCCGTGCCTCTGGGGGAAGAGTGCACGGGTTAAGACC
>NZ_JAHHPN010000161.1:0-8776 GCF_024606325.1 Endozoicomonas sp. ONNA1 | reverse complement strand
ATTGTGGCTGGTTGCATAAACTTAATCGAGAGGTCATTTTAAACCGGTGATTTCAGGTTTTTGTTTGCCGGAGGTAACAATACCAAAAGTAAACAATTGGATTCTACTGTCATCAATCATGGTAGCACGTGATATGCCGTACAAGTGGTTGTTTGAGCAGAATTCTCAGCTACCAACTCCCAGAGCCTATACCCAGAAAAAAAGAGGTTAGCCCAAAAACAAAAAATAACCCAGTCAAAAGACAGTATTTGATGACATACCCAAAGGTCAGCTCCTGATCGGCAAGCCTGATGATGCCACCAATGATAAGTTTAAAGGCAAAGTAACACCCAGAGAGAAAGAATCCCAAGGAGAGTAAATTAAACGTCAATTCCAAATCCATAATAAAAGTTCCTTACAGCAGCCAACGGTTATTTTTCTTCAATAACGCCACATATGATTTCTGAGAACAGATTCCCGTCATCAAGCACAAAACCTATGCTGCCATGGTATGTGTAATAATTTTCTCGGGCAGCCTTATCCTCCGGATCAAAGACTTGTATCGTAGCAAAGACCGTATCGGTTCCTTCCTCAACCAGAACCCCGTCATGGTATAGACTTGTGAGATACGACAGGAACTCACTTGAATAATCATCGTAGTCGCTTCGATATCGGGTTTTAAAATTCTGACCCGAGTGAACCGGCAGCTCCATGATTAACTCATCCTCACAAACTATTCTTCCCTGTTTCTTTCGATGGTTGTAAACAATATCAAGAGCGCTCATGCATAACTCCTTGCACACTGTTGCTTATTATTGATTTCTGTCTATCCAAGTAAAGTTATCCTGAATAAGCTTCCGCTCACCCGACCAGCGATAAGCCACCAGTCTTCCCCCAGGGCGTGCAACGCTGTAGTCAACACAGGCAACCTGGTCACTCATTGGCCTGGGCTGTCCACTCATCCAGTAATGTCCTACAAATAACGGTACTGTATCCGTGTAGCGATAACTTTGTTCGGGCAGTGGAGTGTTGGGCAATTCTGCCTGACCTGTCCCGATGGTTGCATTTGACCAATGAGTCGCTTGTTCATCCCACCAGCGAATGCGGGCAGCGGTTCGCAGATTTCCTTTTTTATCTCTGAAACTAACGCCTGGTGGTAGTTCCAGCTCTACCCCTTTCAATAGGTACTCTATTGCATGGTAGAGCGGGTGTGATTTATCAGAAGCTGGAACATAAGCATCCGGTGTCAGGCAGTTATTTTCATCGAGAAAGGGGGCGACAATAGGAAAGCTGGTGTGATGCCATACTGCATGGATGATTCTCAATTCTCCCAGATCCAGAAACAGTGGCAGTGTCTTAAACCAGCTTATAGCCTCCTGATGTATGCTGGATTGAAATGGAAACTCAGCAATAAACTCCGCATGATCCCTGATGTTCTTCTCATTATGTGGGCGGAGGAAATCGCCAGCACCATCCGATATCGAATAACAGATGGCATTAAACTCATGGTTGCCCATCACAGCAAGAGCAGTTTCCTGCTCGATCATTGAACGACAAATGTCAATGGTTTTACGGTGTTGCCCCTGCCCATCTACAAAGTCCCCAACAAAAATGGCTTTCCGTTCAGGGTGGCGATATGCCGATTTACGTCGTTCATAACCAAGCTTGAGCAGTAAGGCTTCCAGCTCATCAGCTCGACCATGAATATCTCCAATAATGTCGTACATTCTTATTCTCATTGCATAGCGGAGGAGTGAGAAGGTTATCAGATTCAGTCTGATGAGAGAAAAGAGATCAACTGGTCATGATCCAGACTGTGATGCCAGCCAGGAAGATGGTCATCAATAAACTGTTCAACAAGCTCCCTTGACTGCATGTCTTGTTGGGTTTCGTTGTCACGAATAGCTTTCAGTGATTGCTGATACTGTTTTTGATCCTGCAGACCAGCTTTAAACTGTTGTCTTAGCTCTGACGTTTTCGCTGACAATTCCTTCTGGTTGGCTTTGTGTTGCCGCAGTTTTGAGAGAACACGCTTGAACTCTGTTGTAAGTAAATCGCGTTTTTCAGCCAGCAGCTTAAGATCATTATAAAGTTCTGTAAGCAGCTCAGAAGCGACCTGCTCTCCGATTACCAGGTAATTGCGACTGGCCCTGGCAAAGGTGGCCACATTGCGACCAGTCCTGTATCCAGAGAAGGGGGATGTTATTTCTACTGTTAAACCAGATCGGGAGAGGTCGGAGATGATACCTGAGACTGACTGACCATCAATGGTCAAAGAGATGTGCTTATTCATTTTTTTTCCTGTTTAGCGAGATTTATTAAGCGCCTGCAAGTGGGACTCAATTGGCGCTGACCGTTCAGGCTAATACATTATCCATGATCCAATCCTCTTGTATCTATTCTGATCAGTAAGTCGGCGAGTGCTGGTGAGGTTAATACTGGTATGGCATAGTCGTTCCAAACAGAGATAAACCCCACTTAAAGGGGGTTTAAAGGGTAAAGGAATGGGTATGGACACTGCCTGCCAAGCCAGTCTTGATGCGGCTGAGAGTGTTTTGCTGTATCTCGAGGAGATAAGAAAGAGAAAAAGTTATTTAACTCTACATGAGTGGCTTTTTTTGGCTTTGGCTGAGAAGACGAAAGAGTTGGCAACAGCAGAAATTGCCAGTGAAGACCTTTTGTTTGATCCAGAAGATCTTGTCGAATGGCTTAAGCAACATTCAGAGAAGAATCGACAGCTGCCACGTACCCTGATAGTACAGAATATCCTCCTGAATATCCGGGGCCAGACAGGTCAAGCGAATGCACTTTGAGACCCTGGCCTTGTCCACCTTCTCCTTCTCAGCCAGCTGCTTGATGCTGGCGAACTTTTGCCGTGTAAGCATCTTTAGCCAGCGGTGTCCCTGAATCAGAGCTATTTGTATCTGCTTCACTTCTGGCGGGTCGATAGCTCCAGCCGGGGTCTCGATGGTGGTCTTGCCTCCCCTTTGATTCATTCGAATCGGCAGAGTGACTTTGATCAGGTTTTCCTGTTCCAGAAACTCAACGCTTTCTTCGCCATTTTTAAATAGGTAAGCCATGGTCTTCGATCTCCGGTGATTGTGGGGATAGTTCCGATACCACTGAATCAATCCCATTGGGTTTGAAAAGAATGGTTAGTGTCGTAGTTGTCAGATCAATACGGTGTACCAATAGCTCAATCAGACGACGTTTTTCTTGGGTAAAGAGTTCCTCCCAGATAGTTGAAAGGTCACTCAGAACCTGGCGAACCCTGTCAATGTTGATCTGTGGTTCGATCCTTTCCACTTTTTCCCATACCTGCAACAAAAGTTCTGGGCTGGCCAGCTGTCGTTGTGTGCTCCCCAGCACCAGCTTTTCCAGTACAGAGGCCGACAGGGGTGGCAGTGGGCTGTTTGAGTAGCCTTTGGACTGGGCAGAGTAACTGACGTAATAACGAAAAAATTTGCCATTTTTCTTTCGTGTGCTGGTGGCCGAGAGGGAGTGACCATCGGCTCCATAAGCAGGCCCTTCAGGAAGGAGGTGTTCTTTCTCAATCGGGACCGGCGTGAGCGCTGGATGGACTCAATATCAAAGGCTGCCACTACTCTGGCCCAGAGGTTCTTTGAAATGATCGAAGTATGTTCCCCCGGAAACCATTCACCCTTGTTGCCAATTTCGCCGATGTAGATCCGGTTTCTTAGAATGCGGTACACAGCGTTTTTGGCAAAAGAGATGCTGCCACAGATACCTCCATTTTTTAAAGGTATCTGTTTGGTTGTATAGCCCTTGGCATTGAGCATCTCACAGATTGCTATGATCGAGCGGGTGGCAGCAAAATGCTCGAAAATCAATCGAACGACAGTGGGCTTTTTATCGGGGGAAGATCACTCGCTCTATTCGCCACTCTTGCTGTAAGTGTTATGCAATTCCCTGTATTAATTGTCAGTGAGTTGTAATCTTTCGATTGTCGATCCAGGTGAACGCTGTACTATTTTAAAGATTAGAATGGAAACGTGATGGAATTCCTGATTACCAGCATGAAGAAAAAGAAATAGGAAGTGCCTCAGAGAATCAAGAGATAAGGTCGTGTCAAAGCCTGCTTCTTGGTAAATTCCATGCATTTGTATTGCTGGCAACGAAGCTAATGTATTGGGCAAAGCGTTTATGTGCAACATAATGAATGGGTTATTCTCTGTATAAAAGGCAATAAATACTTGATTGTTTTGCGAGACTGAATTTATCAAAGTATCTAAAGAGTTATCAAAGATTGGTTGTTCTGTCGTAATTTCTGGAGGCCAAATTCCACAAAAACCTAGCTCTTCACAAAGTTTAACTAACATCTGACCACTAGTAAGCTGCTTGTTTCTGGAAAGACTAGTCCAAGTCGCAGCGAAGCTCCTTAATAAGTGATAATAGGAACCACTAATGAAATTCAGCTCAGAATGTCTCCGCCGGGTCACTCCGAAATCCTTAAGCAGTGTTTCCAGTGTATTTATCAGCTTAGCGATTGGCGTTTGAAAATGGTATGCTGCCATAGCCCGATTAGGCTCACTATTTTGGCTAGTCGCATCAGGGTTTAATTTTGAAGTAGTAGAAGCTAAAGCCAATTGCTGAGATTGCGGGATTTGCGGCATTTGCGAGATTTGCGGCATTTGCGAGATTTGTGGCATTTGCGAGATTTGCGGCATTTGCGGCATTTGCGGTATTTGCGAGATTGATGGTATTTGCGGTATTTGCGGTATTTGCGAGATTGATGGTATTTGCGAGATTTGTGGCATTTTCGGTTGAGCGTTTTTTTGGCTCAGATATGGAATTATTGGCAATGTATGCAGAACTGGAAAACCTGACCCTTTACAAGAAAAACTATAATCAGGTGTTTGAATATTTAACTCTAAATTGCCGGCAGGATAAGCCATTCTCCTCTGAACAAACAGAGGACAGAATGGATTTGTGCATCCATATTGGAACATAACAAAACTCATTGGATTAGCACAATGGGGGCAGTTTGAAGCGATGGCCTCAATAGAACAAAAAAACAGGACAAAAATAACACATTCAATGTACTTTAGCTTGACAACGATGTCCATAAACATGAAGCTCTTTGATTGATGTTTCCATATATTAGCACCTGAATTTTCCCATAAGGGGCATTTTAGGTTTTGCCCCTTCAACAGCACATAACAAAAAATTCTGAGGACCTCGCTGACGCTTTGTCTCTGATTTTGGCTATGGGCAAAGCAATTTTCGGGCAATATAACAAAAAAAACTCCACACCCTTTTTTTTCGACTAGAATCTTCTGTGCTTTTGGTTTTTTAGTGAGGTCAATGTCATGGATACAACTGTCTCAAAAAAGTCATACCTGACAAAAGTCGTTCAACTGATGAGTCATTACCAAAGTAGTTCTCTTTCCTCCGAGCAAAGGCTAAATAGGAGTCTGGCGCTTGGTTACTTGCAGGAATATGCCAATGCAGGAGTGTATGCATCAGATGATAATCAGGAAAGAACTCCCATATTTAAAAATGGGAAAGGGGTATATTGTGCTTTAGGTTATCTTTTGGTTAAAACAGGATATAAAGAATTTGCTGATGAAATTGCAAATAGTAACAATTACATTGATATAGAAGAAATCGAAAATTTCAATTCATCTGACATCGGTAAATGGTCTTTTCAATACGGTATAGATCGTAGTGAGGCGGTTATCATTCAAAGATATTCTCCAAGGCGTGGTGAGTAAAAATTCTTAATGTGTATTGGAGAGGTGTTGTGTCTTTTATCCATAGTTATGATCTTTCGCAGCTTTTTGCTTACTTGTTAGGTATATGTACAAATAGGTGTGTTGCACATTACATTGCTTGGGTTATATGAACTACGGCTACTCTAATTGCTTTTTTGCTCAACTTTCAGATTGCGGTGGCGTAGGTTTCAGGCCTGCGCTCTCCTCTTTCTTCGTATCGTTTGTGATAACCTTAGTTGGATATATCATATAAAGAGAAAGAGTATTGAATTAACATGCATCGAGAAAATTGCTATTCTGATTGTAGGTCTTTCCGTGCTGATCTATTTATTAGCAAAAGCTCTGCCCCTTTCGCTCATTAGTGCCCGTCCGAAAACCCTCGGACCTCCCCCCCCCTTAATTCAGAAGCCTCAAGCCCAATATAATTCTCGAAGATTTTCCAGAACCGGAATTTCTCAATTTGTGCGCCAAACCATCAATCCCCAAATGCTGTTGGGCGAGCTAGATATCTCTGTCATCACTTTCGACGCTAAATTACGAGATGATATACCCCGATTGCTCCGGACTTTAAAGTATGTACGGACAGACATAGAGCTACTCAATCAGGTTTCCAGTGCTCGACACCATGACCACCACTGATCAAAATAATGGCCGTCCCGCTATGGAATTTTGGAAAATACTAGTGCCTGGTACACTTCGGCTGGTGAGGAATTGCGATTATGACTGCCTGAGAGAGCCGACCAATGAACATGGTGCCCTGAGGCAAATGCTTGGCCAGAGACTGTATAGATAACCGTGTTTATATCTATCTTAATAGCAGTAATGGGTTGAGGATAGGCGAAATGAACAAGCAGCAGCTTGAAGCTTTCGATAGCGAGGCAGCCAAGTCAATCAAGACCGAAGATGATTTAAACGACTGCCGACAAATGCTCTCCAAGGTGACTATTTGAGGGGCTGCGGTACAGTAATGTACCGCGCTACCCGGCCCTTAGAGCAGTATCCGGCTCCTTACCTGCCTTATGGGCGCTCAGGCAGATTTGTTGCTTTCTAATAGAGTCATTATTCAGAATTGATACTGCCAATGGAGAAAGTTTTACCGTGACTATTGATGCACAGCTCAACATCATGCTCCGAAGACTTTTCTTCTGCCATCTCAATGAGTTGATAGAAGACATTACGATGAACCAGAGCATCGAGCTGAGCCCTGACCCTAATGTAGGGTGAAGGCTCTCCCGTCGACGGATCGATGTTGACCCACAAAGGATGCTCCTGATCCAAAGTCACTTTATCACCCACATTAGTAGTAAAAGTGAGACCGTCGTCTTTCTTTTCAACGGATACAGCTACAAACGGAGCGTCTTCCACCTGAATTCTGACCTTCTCTACCGGGGTTACCAGGTAAAAGCAGTCATCGTCGTCATGCCTGAGGATCGTAGAAAACAGTCTAACCATCGACTCTCTGGCTATGGGTGATCCCATATAGAGCCAATTACCGTTTCGACAGATTTTCATGTCTATATCCCCACAAAAATCTGGATTCCACGAATGAACAGGAGGCAAACCCTGCTGTTTTTGGAGAGGTTTCATGCTCTCAGCCAACCTTCCGGGTGATATGGATTGATCACTCATAACTCGGCCCCTCTGCCTGTTGTCATTGTTCTGTTGAAATATCAGCACTCAGATGAAACATGGATGCAACAAAGTCATTATATCGTCTGAATGAGGATACCGTCTGATTTATCTCTGCCGAACAATGGATGAACCCCGTTATGGACAGCGAGCAGGATAAAGACCAAAAGTCACCACAATCTTACCAGGAATATGGCTGATGCTACTATTTATGGTATGCACTCAAGTTGTGAAGAAGTGCTTTGTTGAAGACCGACAGGGAAAAATAATGCAGCTCTTCAAATCACTGGCTGGCCTACTGACTCAATGGCTTATGCAGCAGCCTGAAGACAATAACTGCCCTCTTTGTGATTTCGAAAGAATCCGACACGAACTCAGGCCCTGTGATGTGGTGCTCGTTGAAGGAGAATCTCGAGTCAGCAATGTCATCAAACAGATTACCCAGAGCCCCTGGTCCCATGCCATGCTTTATATCGGTCGATTGCATGATATAGAAGATGAACGTGTTCGACAGACCGTTAAAGAATCTTACGATGGCTCTCCAGATGACCAGCTCATTATTGAGAGTGAGCTTGGATTTGGGACAGTGGTACATCCTCTAAGCCGGTATGAAGGTCAACATCTGAGAATCTGTCGACCCAATGGACTGAACTACTCCGACAGTCAGCAGGTCATTCATTATGCTGTTAGCCGTTTAGGTCTCGACTACAATGTCCGCCACATATTGGATCTGGCTCGCTTTTTCTTTCCCTATTCCATCATGCCCAGGCGCTGGCGTTCCACTTTATTTCAACATTCTCCCGGAGATGAAACTAAAACAGTTTGCTCGAGCATGATAGCGGAGGCGTTCAGTTTTATTCACTTCCCGATTCTGCCTCTTGTGAAGATGACCGGAGAGAAAGGTGTCCAGCTGTTTCAGCGTAACCCCAAGCTCTGCACCCCCAGTGATTTTGACTACTCTCCCTATTTCCAGATCATTAAATATCCTTTCCTGGATTATACCCACCACTCGGATTATAAACTGCTTCCCTGGCATGGCCATGGTGCTCTCGAAGGTCAGGAAGGTCAGCTTTATATCACCCCTGACAAGGTGAAAGAATTACAGCAAATGGGGTTAAGTGGCGGTTCAGGCTCAGAAAATCTCGGCAACAAAAACACTTTGAACTGAAACTTAACGGTTAAACTGACGGATATAAAATCAATCGAGTGTAATAAAAAACCTGATTATTCTGAATTGATCTTACAGCTCAGTGGACGCATGAAGATTCTGCACCATAATTAGTCCTACTGATCCGATCGACTTCCCCCTACGATCAATCAGTCTAGGTCAGTAATTGACCTCGATACTTGCATTGTGTACCTATGTTTCACTCCTAATGGTCTTAACCCGTGCACTCTTCCCCCAGAGGCACGGGTTTCTTTTTTCCCGTCTC
>NZ_JAHHPN010000160.1:0-1440 GCF_024606325.1 Endozoicomonas sp. ONNA1 | reverse complement strand
TCAAACCAGAGTATCTGCATAGGCATGTGCAAATATTGGGGTACGCGCTCTTCCATCCGTGGCACCTTAGATAATCATACCCATAGTGGTTACAACACTGTCGGCCTTGATCAGGGCTGTACCTCCCAGAACACCAGCACCTGCCATCATCCAGTTCTTGGTGATGTTGATGGCAGACAGGATGATGGTTGCCAGACCGCCAACAAAACCAACAGGGCCCTTCAACATGTCATTGACGGCAACGTCGTACAGGTCGTAGGCAAATGCAGTGTTATCAGCCGGAGCCGTGATTGCCATAGCCAGCTCTGGCATAGCAAAGGCCGACGCAGCAGCCAAAGCAGTCATGACAGCAACACGCTTCTGTTGGGCTTTTTCCTTAAGTTCTTTAAGGTTAATAAAGAGCATTGGTTAGTCTCCAAAAGTTGTATTATTGTGCAGCAATCTTTTGCTGCTGTTTTTTGAGGTAATCGACGATCACCCCGCTTTGGAAGCCGGTAATCAGCCTCCCTTCCAAAAGCAACGAAGGCGTACCGCTCACCCCTACTGATTTTGAAATTCTCAGGTGTTCTTTGATGGCCTCTTTACCGGCATCACAACTTTTGAACGTCCCTGGTATTTTTCCGGCATACATGTCCTTGTATGCAGACTCCCGATCTTTCGAGCAGAGAATATGTTCCACTTTTTTAACAGCTTTAGGATGCACCCTTGTATCGAAGAAGATGAACCGCTGGACAGGTACGTTTTGGGTTTGTAGGAACTGATCATAGCGACGGCAGAAAGGGCAGTCCGGATCGGAAAACTCGATGATCTTCACACCCTTAGGATCTCCGATCACCAATGCCTTACTGGTGTCAAATTCACTGAATTTATCTTCCGTCATTTTCTTTAAAGATTCGGCTGTCAGTGAGTTACCGGATGCGTCAAATATCTCACCGAACATCAATAGTTGTTTTTCCGGGTGAAAGTAGATAATCCCAGTTCCCATATTGACCTCAAAAAGGCCGGGGACAGGTGAAGGCTGAAACCCAACGACACTGATGTTGCTAAATGTCGCTTTCAGCTTTTCTTGAGCTTTCTGGATGTCCGTTTCAGCAAAAGCGGCTTGTGAAAGCAGCGCCATCACCAGGGCAACGATTTTTTTCATTGTTTGCCTTCCTTGCTTTTCTTACTGGTTTTAAAAAGGGATTGAACAGAGAACTGTATCTTTCCGCTTCTCTGGTTGGATTGAGAATTCTTGCTTTGGCTGTCTCGGATAGCTTTGTCGAGATCACTTTGTGAGGGAATGGTGACAACAGTTTGTGTGACAGGTACTACGAAGAACCTACCATTTTTCACGGTAATGGTTTGCTCAACAGAGAATACAGAGCTAGTAAAAAGGATCAGGCTGGAAGAGCGCGTACCCCAATATTTGCACATGCCTATGCAGATACTCTGGTTTGA
>NZ_JAHHPN010000159.1:0-1068 GCF_024606325.1 Endozoicomonas sp. ONNA1 | reverse complement strand
ATACCCAACCCCATGCCTGCTCTCTGTCTTTTAATCCAAATGCCCCATTCATCATCTTGATGCCAGAACAGTAATTGCGAAAGACGCCCCCCATATAGTGATCGGGATCCGACGGATGAGCTAAGTCAATGGATAAATCATTGCCAAACTGATCAACGACGCTGTTACAGGTAGAATCGACAAAGCTCAGAACGTTTTCTCTGGGCCATAAGTATATAGAGAACAAAACACCACTGCTTTGTGGTGAAACGGGTGTTGGAGGATCCGTTCCAGTGGTTACAGCTATAACGGTTTGAGTGTTTTTCATAGTCAACTGCACTTGCCCTTTTTTCTGAAAACATCTTACGCTCAGTGCAGCGTTTTGAGTGTTGGTTGATCCTGGTAGACCTTTTAAAAGATCAAACTCAGAGTGCAAAAATCGGTAGACGAAATGTTCTTCTGTGCCAAACTCACCATAATTGCTACAGCCCAGATCTACCGGCCTGATCCTCATATCGTTATCCGCTGGATCAAGTACCACCCTGATGTTGTCTGCAACAAAAATACCCGCGCCCCTCAGTTCCAGAATACCCGCCGGTATATAATCCCCTGTGGCCGGGGTTGTACCAGGGTCTCCTGTGGTAGCCGTTGCTGATGAATCATCGCTATCCAAAGGATGTCTGGAATCGACTTCGATATTCGCCAGATAATAGACAGAATCATTATGGGTTGCCGAGATCACGTAGTGACTCTCTATGCCTCCCTCAATAACAAATTCAGGCAGGATATCCACTCTGTTCCCCACAAAAGCCGAGTTGTCCGGTAACTGAAAACCGTTGACTCTTCTGATGCTATCAGAAACGGGCTCTGACAATGGCAATTCATAAACCGCTGGCTGTCCCTTTCCGGGCGATTGCTCTGCATCAAAGATAAACAAGGTTGGATAGACCGTTTGAAAAACCTCATGACCCAGTTTTGATGTTGTAGCGGATACTTTTCTAATCCTGACTGTTTCAGAAATTGGAGCTGCAGCTGGGGGAGAACTACGGGGAATGCCTGAGGAAGTGCTCGGGGAAGATGTTACCGGTG
>NZ_JAHHPN010000158.1:0-15133 GCF_024606325.1 Endozoicomonas sp. ONNA1 | reverse complement strand
GCTAGAGGATTTACAACAGGGTGATGCATCAATGACCTCCACGGAAACCGTGGCTGAGCCCGGAAAACAACTCCCTGCAGAGCTGGCACCGGAAACTCAATCAGGCTCTGAGCCTGCAATCATTGAACACCAGATACGGGTTATGGGTCAGCCCATGGCTAAGTTGCCTGACGACCTTTACATCCCACCGGATGCCCTGCAGGTCTTTCTGGAAGCCTTTGAAGGCCCTCTCGACCTGCTGCTCTATCTGATCAAACGCAACAACATGGACATCCTGAACATAAAGGTAGCTGTCATTACAGAGCAATACATGCAGTATGTAGAATTGATGGAATCAGGACAATTCGAGCTGGCAGCAGAATACCTTGTCATGGCCGCTACACTGGCCGAAATCAAATCCCGCATGCTGCTGCCACGAGTCTCTGAGGACGAAGACGAGGAAGAAGATCCCCGTGCTGAGCTCATTCGTCGACTGCAAGAATATGAGCGTTTCAAGAAAGCCGCAGAAGATATTGACCAACTGCCCAGGATGACTCGGGATCTTCATGAAGCCAATGCTGCCCCACCCAACCTTGAGCAGGATCGCCCCCATCCGGCAGTCGATCTCAAGGAGATCATGTTGGCCATGGGAGAGGTGCTCCGCCGGTCAGAAATGTACGTCAATCATCAGGTTGAACAGGAGGCTCTGTCCACCCGTGAGCGTATGAGTGAGGTCCTGTCCATGCTGACATCTGAACGCTTCACCCCCTTTGTTGCCCTGTTCCGGCTGGAGGAAGGCAAACTCGGTGTCGTCGTTACCTTTATGGCGGTGATGGAACTGATCAAGGAATCCCTGATCGAATTGATACAGAATGAACCTTTTGGTCCCATTCACGTTAAGGCCCGGATTGACTAATGGAAGCAGAACAGCTGCAACGCATCCTGGAAGGAGCCCTGCTGGCCAGCCAGAAACCCCTGACTGAAGAAAAGCTGGCCGCCCTGTTCCCCGAAGACCTTTACCCCGAGGAAGAGCGTCCGGATGGCAACCAGATCCGCGAAGCTCTGGTGTCCATCTCTGAAGCCTGTGAGGGACGGGGCTTTGAACTCAAAAAGGTGGCATCGGGTTACCGCTTCCAGGTCAGACAGGAACTATCCACCTGGGTTGGCAGACTCTGGGAAGAAAAACCACAGCGCTACACACGGGCACTGCTGGAAACTCTGGCACTCATCGCCTATCGTCAGCCAATCACCCGGGGGGAAATTGAAGACATCCGGGGGGTAGCCGTCAGCAGTAACATCATACGAACCCTTCAGGATCGTGAATGGGTACGTGTGGTGGGTCACCGGGATGTGCCGGGTCGCCCGGCCATGTTTGCCACAACTCGTCAGTTTCTGGATTATTTTAATCTGGAAAACCTCAATGAACTGCCCCCCCTATCCGAGATTCGTAATCTGGAGGAAGCTGCCCGGGAGCTGGCTGAAGCCAACGATCAGAGGGAGCCAACGACAGAGGACGCAGAAGATCAGGAGGCCATTGAGATTGAAGGTCAATCCTCTGATGAGCTATTTGCCGAACTGGATGAATTGGAAGCCGATCTGCCAGACAACTTTGATGACCTGATCCGTAAAAAGAAAGCCGAAGCACTAGAGCAAGAAGAGCAGTTAGTTGAACAGGACATTCAGACATCAGAGAAACTGACAGAACTTCCCACTGAAGGCGATGAAACTCGATATCAGACGACCGATATGCCCATTGAGGAAGAGCCCGCTCCTGAAGCAGAAATATCCGGGGAAATATCAAACGAAAGAACTGACCCCTGAACCATGTCTGATCACTCAGCATAACAGCAGCGGAAATCCACGCTGTCTTAACCTATATTAAGTCGCTATACTCTGGCCCCTTTGATAGAAAAACAGAGCGGCATAGCCATAAATACCATGACAACTGAAACCACTCCTCCCCAGGGTGAAAAACTGCAAAAAATCCTGGCGGGCGCCGGCCTGGGCTCGCGCCGTGAGATGGAACGCTGGATCAGCGAAGGTCGAATCTCCGTAAATGGTGAACAGGCCAGCCTCGGCGATCGTGCCAATGCTGAAGACAAGATTGCTGTCGACGGTCGCCCGGTCAAACTGGAAACCTATGCGTCCGGAATCCGCCGCGTCATTGCCTACAATAAGCCTGAAGGCGAGATTTGTAGCCGCCACGACCCGGAAGGCCGCCCCACTGTTTTTGACAAACTGCCCAAACTTCAGGGAGAGCGCTGGATTGCCATTGGCCGTCTGGATATCAACACCTCCGGACTGATGTTGTTCACCACAGATGGTGAGCTGGCCAGTCGTCTCATGCATCCTTCTTACCAGGTTGAACGTGAATACGCTGTTCGAGTCATGGGTAATGCGACAGAGCAGAAAGTAAAGAACCTGTTCGATGGCGTAGAGCTGGAAGATGGCCCTGCCCGCTTCACCGATATTGTTGACTCAGGCGGTTCGGGCATCAACCGCTGGTTCCATGTTTGCCTGTTGGAGGGCCGTAATCGCGAAGTGCGCAGACTCTGGGAATCCCAGGATTTGACTGTCAGCCGTCTGAAGCGTGTACGTTTTGCCAATGTCATCATTCCTGACCACCTGCGCATGGGCCAGTGGGAAGAAGTAGAAAAAGCGGACATCGACGATCTGGCCGCTGCCGTTCAACTGCCACCCGCGCCCAACGCAGTGACACGCAGAGCCGATCCACGACACACCAAAACAGGCCTGAAAACCAGGGGCTCCCGTGGCAACCCCGCTATCAACAAGAAGCGTCCCTCGCCTCACAAAAAGCCCGGCGTTTTCAAAAAGAACAGACATCGTTAATGCTGTTGAGCTCCAACCATGACCCGGAGCTCTTGCCAATTCCTGAAAATGCTTTGAGTTTCCATGCTAACCTTCAGGGGTTCCACTGGACAGAATGACTGTATTTATATACAGTAACTTTAAACCAAGCCTGACAGGAGAGGGCCATGTCTATTACCCCCATGTGGCGAGTTGACCGGGACGGAAGCATGTTTACAGACAAGAAAGCCGCTGAAGAATACGATCGTATGTTGGAGCTGGCCGCCAATATCACCAGCCTGCTGGAAGACCGCTTTGAAATCGATGAAGACCTGGCTGAAGAGATCGGCCTGATGTTCGCTAAAAACAAGGAAGCCTTTGCCAAAGCCTTTAAAGGCAAACCGGACCTGGTGCTTGAGATTGGCCAGACTTCTGAGCAAGACAACGACACAAAGGATAAGGACGAGGATGAGGCCGCGGCCTGATCCAGCGCATTTTCCGATTGCCAGAGCGGAATGCCCTGATTCGCTCTGCCGTCAGCACCTTTTTCGTTTCAATCCTTTTTCATTTCATCTTCTATTCAGAAACGAATCAAAAACAAAGCGTCATGGGCATTAACCGTCCCTCTGATCAGCTTCAGATTCAGCTAAAAATAGCTTTGTATGAAAAAAAATCTTTCTTTCATTCCTGATTGAGAAACCCTTTTTTTTACCAAAGATAGTGGTTCTAGCGGTCATTTTTCCCATTATCAGACCGAGACACTAGTGAAGCAGCCCGCCAAGTAGCACTTGTACTGGTTGCTAATACAGCGAATTCCGCTAATATAGCGGCCTTTTTGTCTGGCAAGGTATGTAGTCACGACATGACGAGCTTCGTTCCTGGACAGCGCTGGATCAGTGACACCGAAACTGAACAAGGATTAGGTACCGTTCTGACTTTCGATAGTCGCATGGTTACCCTATTGTTCACCACCACCGGTGAAACCCGGCTGTACTCCATTAATAACTGCCCGCTATCAAGGGTACAATTTAATCCTGGTGACAAGATAGAGAGTCACGAGGGCTGGACCATGACGGTGACAGAAGTCATCGAAGAGAATGGTCTGCTGCACTATAAGGGTCTTCTTCCCAACGGCAAGCCCGGAGAGCTTCCCGAATCGGAGCTGGGCAACTTTATTCACTTCAACAAACCGCAGGACAGAATGCTGGCAGGTCAAATCGACCAAAACAGCAATTTTTCTCTG
Organism: Endozoicomonas sp. ONNA1; assembly: GCF_024606325.1. NCBI lineage: Bacteria > Pseudomonadati > Pseudomonadota > Gammaproteobacteria > Oceanospirillales > Endozoicomonadaceae > Endozoicomonas > Endozoicomonas sp. ONNA1. Next base: position 11,103 of record NZ_JAHHPN010000158.1, on the reverse strand, counting down.
CGTTACAAGACATTGTTGAACAATTGTCGCCTGTTGAGCGCTCCAGTAAGAGGGCTTCTCGGTGCCCGTACCAGCCTCATCCCCCATCAGCTGCACATAGCCCGTGAGGTTTCCGGACGCCATGCGCCAAGAGTGATGCTGGCTGACGAAGTTGGCATGGGTAAAACCATTGAAGCCGGTCTTATCCTTCATCAGCAACTGATCACAGAACGTGCCAGCCGGGTCCTGATTCTGGTTCCGGAAACACTTCAACATCAATGGCTGGTCGAAATGCTGCGTCGTTTTAACCTGCACTTCGGCCTGTTTGATGAAGAGCGTTGCCGTGCGATTGAAGATGAAAACCCGTTCAACACCGAACAGCTGATTCTCTGCAGCCTGGACTTCCTGAGCCAGTACGAAAATCGTTTCCAACAGGTCCTGGAAGCTGACTGGGATCTGCTGATCGTCGATGAGGCTCATCATCTGGTCTGGTCAGAAGAAGACCCCAGCCGTGAATATCAGGTTGTAGAAACCTTGTCGTCACAGATTCCCGGACTGCTGCTATTGACAGCCACGCCTGAACAGATGGGCCCCGAAAGTCATTTTGCCAGACTCCGCCTACTGGACCCGGATCGTTTCCATGATCTGGAGACCTACCAGAAAGAGGAGAAGAGCTATGAGCCTGTGGCCGAAGCGGTACAGGAGCTGCTGGAAAATGACCATCTGCCGGAAGCCGCCTGTCAGCATTTGGCCGGTTTCCTCGGCCAGGACTGCCAACCACTGATCGACCTGATCAATGATGGCTCTGATGAGCAAAAAGAAGCAGCTCGTGAACAACTGCTAAAAACTCTGCTGGACCGCCATGGTACTGGCCGGGTGTTGTTCAGAAATACCCGTGCAGCCGTAGGTGGATTCCCCGGTCGTGTCGTACAGGGCTACGCCCAGAAACTGCCTGAGCTTTATCAGATTGCCCAGGAAGAAGAAACTGAAGTCCGCGGTTCGCTCTATCCTGAACTGGCTTACCAGTCCCATATCCGTGTTAACGACATGGACCCCTGGTGGAAAGTCGACCCACGCATAGACTGGCTGATTAACCTGCTAAAACTGCTCAAAAAGCAGAAAGTGCTGGTGATCTGTGCCAACGCCAATACCGCTCTGGACCTCGAGGACGCCCTCAGAATTCTGTCAGGCATACCCACGGCAGTGTTCCATGAGAACATGACGATCGTGGAACGAGATCGTGCAGCTGCGTGGTTTGCTGATGAAGAATACGGCGCCCAGGTTCTGGTCTGCTCCGAAATTGGCAGTGAAGGTCGAAACTTCCAGTTTGCCCACCACCTGGTGCTCTTCGATTTGCCCGCTCACCCGGATCTGCTGGAACAGCGTATCGGACGACTCGATCGAATTGGCCAGACCGAGACCATCAAAATTCATGTTCCTTACATAGAAGGCACTGGACAGGAATTAATCTTCCACTGGTATGACCAGGGCCTGAACGCATTCGCTGATACCTGCCCGTCTGGCAGCATGGTCTTTGAGCAGTTAGGTGAAGCGTTCACTGAAACACTGATTCCGGAGAAAAAAACGACACTGGCTGATATTCAGCCTTTGATAGAGGAAACCGCCAAGCTCAATGCAAAAATGAATGAGTACCTCCACAATGGTCGGGATCGCCTGCTGGAAATCAACTCCCGTGGCACTCTTTCCAGTGAAGACCTGATAAACGACATCGAAGCACAGGAAGAACCCAGACAGCTCAAGCGCTATATGGAAAAGCTGTTTGAAGGATTTGGCGTCGATTCAGAAGATCATTCCAAGCATTGCCTCGTTGTACGTCCTGGCAGCCATATGGTGACATCCTTCCCAGGTCTTCCGGCTGACGGCATTACCGTCACCTTTGATCGGGAGTTGGCCCTTTCCCGGGAAGATATGCATTTTCTCACCTGGGAGCACCCCATGGTTCGTGAAAGCATGGACATGCTGCTCACCAGTGAGATGGGCAACACTTCGGTCGCTCTGCTGAAAAACAAAGCGCTGAAACCCGGCACAATGTTGCTGGAAGCGATCTATGTCGTCGGTGCTACGGGAGAGAAAAAACTGCAACTGGATCGATACCTGCCCGCGACACCGATTCGCTGCCTGATCGACCCTGGCATGAACAACCTATCAGAAAAAGTTGCCTTCGATACCCTCAATGCCCAGCTTCAGCCCATTAAGAAAGGGATGGCAAAAAAACTGGTGAAAGCGCAACGGGAACCGATTCTGACCATGTTGGCCAAAGCAGAGCAAGCAGCGAAGGAACAGGTTAATCCCATTGTGACTGAAGCCTGCAAAAACCTGCTAAGCCATGTTACGGAAGAGATCAAGCGACTGGCTGCCCTGAAAGCAGTGAACCCGAACGTGCGTGATGAAGAGATCGAACACCTCAAACTGCGTGCCGCAATGGGTCATCAATGCCTTCAGAAAGCGATGCTCAGGCTGGATGGTTTGCGGTTGATGATTGCGGGTTAACAATCTGTTCTGACCCACCCATGAAGAAATGCAGCTATCCAGCTGCATTTCTTTTTAGGTATATATCTACTTCCAAAACAATTGAATCACAGAGGCAACATTGGTACTCAGTTATTTCATCAGATCGTGGCAACTACTTTTGATAAAAACCCACCTCACCTTCAGGCCGGGTCTTAAATCGGCGATGCAGCCACATATACTGATCCGGTTTTTTCCTGACCTGCTCTTCTACAAATTGATTGACCCGGATCGCATCCTGCAGATCATCGCCCCGGGGAAAGTCCTTCCAGGCCTCGAACACCTCAAGGACATAGCCCCGGGAACCCGGTTTTCGGGTGACCACCATAGGCACGACCCTGGCCTTACCCATTTTGGTCATTCTTGAAGTGCCAGTCACTGATGCCGCCTGCATACCAAAAAAAGGGGCAAAAACACTTTGTTTGGGACCATAATCCTGATCAGGTGAGTACCAGACGGTTTTTCCCTGTCTCAGGGATCTCAGCATACCGCGCACATCCCTTCGGCCTAACAAACGGCTACCCCGGTCATAGCGTAGACGCTGTCTTCTCTGCATATACTCAAAAACAGGATTCTTGTGTTCACGGTAGGTCGCGTCGACACTGTGCCTGAGAGTGATCAGAGCGCCCGCTATTTCTATGGTCGTGAAATGCAGAATCAGCAACAGATTGCCCTGCCCACTCTCTGAGTCGAGGTTTTCCAGACCTTTATAGGTCACCAGCCGTTCAAGTCTCTCTCTCGGCCACCACCAGGCCATGAGCACTTCCATCAAACCGATACCGACCGACTCAAAGTTTTTCTGCAACAGGATTTCCCTTTCCGCTTCAGTCATCTGGGGAAAACATTTTTCCAGATTGACCCGGGTAATACGCACTCTGTTGCCACCAAAACGCAATAAAAGGCGACCTATCCAGCGCCCCAGATGCACCATGACTGAATAGGGAAGCATTGCCACAAGAGCAGTGAATCCCAACCCCAGCCATACCGGCCAGAACTTTGGTTTCAAATAACACCACAGAAACCGATCCGCCTCTGTAGTGTTGCTTAATTCATCCGACTTCATCTATTCACCAAAAACGCTTTCTCAAGAAACCTTCACAAGCAGTCAGTTACCTGCCATAAGTGAGCCCTATTATCTCAGCTGCCAAGGCTGAGGTCATATTTCTCTGGAGATACCTTGTAAAATGACTTGAGAAATCTTGGTTTTGATCGTAGCCTGAGAGGCAATACGGAGCGATAGGTCAGAAAATGAGAAGCACTGAAACTTTTCCCTATTATCCGTCAGATACAGCAGGAACATAACTGACACACTTCCGTAAATGACGTGGCCACCATGAACTCAACTCTGACCTCAAAGCCCTCAAATACCGCCTTCCAGCTAAAAGGCGGTATTTTTACACTGACTACCCTTGAATTGCACAACAGCTGTCTGATTAGTTTCTGCCAGCAGTTACAGGCGATGTCAGAAAAAGCCCCACACTTCTTTCAACAGACACCGGTGGTAATGGCTTTGGAGACATTACCGGCAACGGTTGATGCTCCCGATCTGAGAGCCATTGCAGGGCGACTGAGGGAGTCCGGCATGATTCTGGTTGCCGTTCGTGGTGGTGAACAGTTCAGATACACGGCAGAGTCTGCCGGCCTGGCCTGGCTGCCATTTCAGAAGACAAAGTCAGAGAAAAATGTGGTCATGATGCAACAGAACGGACAACCGATGCCGGTCGAACGTCATGAGCTTAATGGCACCGGGCAAAAAGAAGATACATCAGGCATTTCAGGTTCAGAAACAAAAATTATCGATCAGCCTGTTCGCTCCGGTCAGCAAATCTATGCCCCGGGCGACCTGGTTATACTATCACAGGTCAGTCCGGGTGCAGAATTGCTGGCTGGCGGGCACATACACGTCTACGGACTTTTAAGGGGCAGAGCGCTTGCCGGGGTTAATGGTGACCCTGAGGCAAGAATTTTTTGTCATCGCTTTGAGGCCGAACTGATTTCCATCAGTGGTCACTACAAACTGACCGGCCAGACGGAAGAATCCTCCTGGAGCCGCCACTGGGGTGAGTCTGTTTTAATAAAGCTCGCTGAGGATCGCTTGCACATCAGCAGGCTTTAATAAATACTTGAACATCGACCATCACTTACTATTCACAGGATTTGAACTTGGCACGCATAATAGTCGTAACGTCAGGAAAAGGCGGTGTTGGTAAGACCACGACCAGCGCTTCATTCGCCACAGGTCTGGCCATGAAAGGACACAGAACCGTGGTGATCGATTTTGATGTCGGGCTGCGAAATCTCGACCTTATCATGGGGTGTGAGCGCAGAGTCGTCTATGATCTGGTGAATGTTATTAATGGTGAAGCAGCTCTCCATCAGGCCCTGATTAAAGACAAACACACCGAGAACCTGAGTGTATTGCCGGCATCACAGACCCGCGACAAAGAAGCACTCACTCTGGAAGGCATTGAAGCGGTTTTTGACGAGCTGGCAAAAGATTTTGAATACATTATCTGCGACTCACCGGCCGGTATTGAGCATGGTGCGCTTATGGCTCTGTACTTTGCTGACGAAGCGATCATAACAACGAACCCTGAAGTTTCTTCCGTCAGGGATTCAGACCGGATCCTGGGGATTTTGCAAAGCAAATCCCGGAGAGCTGAAAAGAAGCTTGATCCTGTCAAAGAACATCTGTTGCTGACCCGTTATAACCCGACGAGGGTGGAAATGGGCGATATGCTTAATGTTGAAGACGTTCAGGAGATCCTTGCCATTCCATTGCTGGCCGTTGTCCCGGAATCCAAGGACGTTCTGAAGGCATCAAACCATGGTATTCCGGTTATCCATCAGCAGACAACCGATGCCGGTCAGGCTTACAACGATATGGTCGCACGCTTTCTGGGCGCTGAATTACCTCACCGGTTTATTGAACCTCCGAAAAAAGGCTTTTTCCAGAAAGTTTTCAGGAGTCGTGCATGAGTCTGCTGCAATTTTTTAAATCCAGCAAATCCGGGGGCAGCGCATCGGTCGCCAAGGAGCGCCTTCAGATACTGGTTGCCCATGAAAGGCTGAACCGCTCTGGTCATGACTTTCTGCCAGCTATGAAACAGGACATACTGAGAGTCGTGGAAAAGTATTTTCAGGTCGCCGATAACACCATCTCCGTCCGGCTGGATACCGATGGTGACTGCTCGACCCTTGAAGTCAACGTGCAGTTACCGGAAAACTCCTGACACCCGAAGCCTTCTCTTGATACTCTTACAGCACTGGCACAGATCCATTCTGTGTCGGCCTCTCTTTGCAAACTCCTATCGCTTGCTTTACTCAATTTCTATTAACAGCCATACCGTGTTAAAAGAAATACTGTTTAAATCACCAGAATTTTACTAGCTCAACAGTTTGCAACCTTTTATTAACATAGCGTTGCATACTGCAATTGAAACTCTCACTTAAGTACAAATTCAGACTAACCCAACGGTTGAGTTATTGTTATTCTTAAATAGTATTCATGCAAAAGCCAGCACGGTCAGGAAAGACTATGAAACACCACTACTCTGCGCCATTTAAAAGCCGGAAAACCACTATTCGCACACAGGGTCGCGCTATTAATGCTATAGCCTACCCAAAAAATCTGAAGCCCCTGATGAAAAACACCAGCCAGCTGCCAAACAGCAAGCCCGAAGGCAACGAATGCTTTGAGCTCGGGTATAACTGATCGACTCTGCCAGACACCTTTCAATGTCCACCGCAGAATGATCAGAGGCCTCAATGTTTTTTAAAGCCATTCATAATGGATTAAGCAGGCAAGGTGAGAATAACCTTGCCTGTTGTTTTATTGGATGCCATTAAATCATACGCTTTCTGATATTGATCGATTGGGAGAACCGTATCTGTAATCGGTTTTAAGTGACCCGAGGCGAATAAAGGCCAAACCTTTTCCATTAGTTCGGTTAACAACCTTTCTTTTTCGGTAATGGGCAAAAAGCGCAGAGTGGATCCCATCACTTGAATCCGCTTCATCAGTAGTTGCCCCATATCCAATTGTGCTTGTCGTCCTGCCATTAAACCAATGGTGACAATTCTTCCGCCGATATTCATTAAAGACAGATATCTTTCCAGCCAGTCTCCGGCACAGCAATCCAGCACCATATCAAAAGGACCAAAAGCCTTTAACAGCTTCCAATCCTGCTGATGTCGGTTCAAGCCATTTTTCGCTCCCAACTCCTTGCAGAATTGCAACTTTTCATCACTGCCGACCACCACGGTTACGTCGATCCCAAAATAAGCACACAGCTGCAGAACTGCGGTACCCACACCGCTGGCGCCAGCCATTAACAGAACCTTGTCTCCGGCTTTGACTTTGCCACGATGAAACAGGTTGAGCCAGGCGGTTGCATAAACCTCAACAACGCCTCCGGTCTGCACGAGACTCAGTGATTCAGGAACTGGTAACAACAGCCGCTGATCACACACCGCGCTTGTCGCCAGACCTCCACCCGGCAACAACGCACAAACATGCTGGCCTGGCAGCCATTGGCTGACATTGGCTCCCACCGCCTCAATGATCCCGGAGCATTCGAGTCCCAAGACGGGTGTTACACCTTTTGGTGGATTGTAGGTTCCAGCCAACTGCGACAGGTCGGCACGGTTAAGGCCTGCGGCCACTACTCGAATTTTTACCTGATCTTTACCCAAAGGCTCACCGGGAAAGGTCCGCCATTGTAACGCCCTGTCAATAGCCACAAGTCCGTAAAAGTTTTTGCTCTCTTGCATCTTTACCCAAACCTTAATGATCAAGCCGATACAGGTATCAATGAAATACCTCGGTTATCGGGCTTCATTGAATAGGGGGTTATCAGCCTGACTGGAGTCCGGTAAAGTCTCCTGACTGGCTGCATTCAGTTATAGACTGTATTATGTCTCAGGGGATATTCACAATCACTGAACAAAACTGATTGAGAAAGCCCCCAAAGCACTGGTAACTTAAAAATAGAAGTCAACCAATGCTCTGGGACAGGCCTATGGACCGACTGTCTGGTAGCCAGCAGTGCCACATGCACCACAAGCAGCATCAGCTGGAAACAACGCCCTGACAGGCTTTGGATTATCTCCGGTGTGGAACAGGCTTAAACGCATGTTCCGGATATTTTTGGTACATGTGTTTCAGGCACAGAGGGGTGGAGTAGCCTATAGTCGATGAACGTCGTCTTAAACACTCCATAACAGGACTTATTCCTTCATGAGCCGAGGCGGCACACCCGATATCGAAAAACGACACGGAGCTTCACAATCCATGATACCGACCCTGCTAAACGCCAGGAAAATACCATCGGTTTTTTTTGCCCTGTTCACCGCGCTCTGTATAACCACCAGTTCGGTTTTTGCCGCTGATCAGAATCTTGACCGCCCCATTGACGAACTAAAACCCAGCCTGCAACAGGCCATTGCCAGTGTCAATGTGGTGCAACTGCTGTCACGCAACCATTATCGCAAAATTGACCTGAACAAAGAGAGTGGAGAAAAAGTATTTCAGCGCTATCTCGACCGTTTGGACCCCAACCGCAGCTTCTTCCTGCAAAGCGACATTGCCCAGTTTGCCCCTTATAAAGAAAAGCTCGACAGCTCTCTTAAAAGCGGCGACCTGAAACCAGCTTTTGAAATATTCAATCGATACACAGTCAGGGCAGAAGAACGTGCCCGCTACATGCTGGCTCTGGTCAAGCAGGGTGTTAACAAACTGGATCTGAAAAAGAACGAAGACCTGATTGTTGACCGCAAGGAACAGCCCTGGCTGGCCAATAAAAAGAACCAGCGAGACCTTTGGAGAAAACAGTTCAAAGACAGTGTACTGACCCTGAAGCTGAACAACAAAACTGATGAAGAAATTGCAGATCAGTTGACTCGACGCAACACCAACCTGTTGCGCCGATTGCATCAGAGTAAGAGCGAAGACGTTTTCCAGACTTACATTAATTCTTTTACCGGAATTTTTGATCCCCACACCCAGTACTTCTCGCCCCAGACTGCCGAGAACTTTGACATTAACATGAGTCTTTCTCTGGAAGGCATTGGTGCGGTTCTGTCCTCGGAGGATGAATACACCAAAGTGGTCAGCGTGGTCCCCGGTGGTCCTGCCGATAAAGCAGGCCAACTGAAACCTGGCGACAAAATCATCAGCGTTGGCCAGGGCCTCAAAGGCACGCTGGAGGACGTCGTGGGCATGCGTCTGGATGATGTGGTTAATCTGATCCGCGGTAAAAAGAAAACTCTGGTCAGACTGGAAATTATTCCAGGCTCCAGCAAAAGCAGTAACACCCGTATTTATGAAATTATCAGGGACAAAGTCAAGCTGGAAGAACAGGATGCCAAAAGCCACATTCTTGAGTTTAAACAGAATAATAAGACCAAGCGTGTGGGTGTTATCGAAATACCTACCTTCTACATTGACTTTAAGGCCGCCCAGTCCGGCGACCCCAATTACAAGAGCACAACGCGCGACGTGCGCAAGCTGCTTGATAATTTCAAGAAAGAAAACCTGGACGGCCTGATTATAGACCTGCGAGGCAATGGCGGCGGCTCCTTACAGGAAGCCAACGAACTGACTGGCCTGTTCATTGAGCAGGGTCCAACGGTTCTGGTCAGGGACAGCAGAGGACGCACCGAGCGTCAGCAAGACCCGGACCCGACTCAGGTATACAGTGGTCCCATGGCTGTTGTAGTTGACCGACTGAGTGCTTCTGCTTCAGAAATCTTTGCCGGCGCCATGCAAGACTATGGACGGGCACTGGTGATTGGTGGTCAGACTTACGGAAAAGGTACTGTTCAGAGCATTCAGCCGCTTAACCACGGACAGCTGAAACTGACTCTGGCCAAGTTCTACCGCATTTCCGGTCAGAGCACCCAGAACCAGGGCGTACTGCCCGACATCGCCTTTCCATCGCTGTACGATGGCCGTGATATCGGCGAAAGCAAGCTGCCTGATGCCCTGCCCTGGGATACCATCAAGCCGATCCCATACAGAAAGTACTCAGACATGAAACCTTTTCTGAAACCTCTCGATGAAAAGCACCGCAAGCGGACGCACGAGGATCCGGATTTTGTCTACCTGAACGAAATGAAAGACTACCTGTCTCGCTACGAAAACCAGGAAAAAGTGTCACTTAACGAAGCAAAGCGCAAGCACGAAATCCAGACCATGCGCAGTCAGAGACTGGCCATTGAGAACCGGCTAAGAAAGGCCAAGGGTGACCCCCTTTTGAATAACCTGGATGAACTGGAAGAAGCAGAACAGGAAGAAGCCTCTACTGAAACCAAGAAGAAAAAGAAAGAAACCGACGCCTTTATCAAGGAAGCTGGAATGGTTCTGGTGGACCTGATTCAGATACAGAAAAAACAAACTGCCAGCCGTTAACTATCCCTCTCAGGGCCTGTTTTTCAGGCCCTTATAGTCTCAAGAGTTCATACTCTTGCCAGCTCTTAAGAGACTGATATCTACCTTTCGATAAAAAGTACTGGCACAATATCACTCAAAACATCAGTGGCTCAATGGTAGGTAGAACCCCAAGAATGAAAATATATGGCGATATCCAGTCCGGCAACTGTTACAAAATCAAACTGCTCACTGCCCTGCTTGACCTGAATCATGAATGGGTTGCCATTGATATTCTGAATAATGAAACCCAGACTCCGGATTTTCTCGCCAAAAACCCTAACGGCAAAATTCCTTTGCTGGAGCTTGATGATGGCCGCATTCTCAGTGAATCCAATGCCATCCTGAACTTCCTGGCCAGAGATTCTGAGCTGTTGCCGACGGACCCTTTTTTACAGGCAAAAAACCAGCAATGGCAGTTTTTTGAGCAATACAGCCATGAACCTTATATTGCCGTTGCCCGCTTCATTAACAAGTATCTGGGCATGCCGGACAATCGACGGGAAGAGTTCGAAAGGAAACAGGAAGGCGGCCACAAAGCTCTTAAGGTCATGGAGCAGCGGCTTTCGAAAACCGCTTTTCTGGTTGGCGAGCAACTTACAACGGCTGACGTATCTTTGTTTGGGTACACCCATGTCGCCCACGAAGGCGGTTTTGAGTTGTCACAGTATCCGGGGATCCAACGCTGGATTTCACGTATTCGCTCTTTACCGGGGTTTGTTTCAATGGATTCCTGCGCCTGATACTTTACGCCACCTAACGAAAAAATGCCTATGTACGCTGTCATTTTCAGAGCCACCATCAAACAACTGGATCAGGAATACAGTCAACTTGCCCAGCGTATGCGCGAGCTGGCTCTGCATGAATAACTACGAGCACCTGGCCGCCCGGCAAAAAGGTAATGCTCGCACAAATCGGCCCGTTCACTTGTGTTTTAATCCTCTTCCAGAATCCAGAGCTTTGCCGCCTCCAGCTGCTCGTATCTGAAGTGCCTGATTTTTGCAGCAATAAAATGCCTTGCTATTTTTTCTCTTGGACCGCCCTCTCTTGCATCCGTGACAATGGCAATTTTTCTCAGATGTTTGTGATGGTTTTTCACAAATCGAATGTGGCTGACCAGAGCACCAAAGGATTCCCAACCGGGAAAATGATCGGTATGGATAATC
>NZ_JAHHPN010000157.1:0-9306 GCF_024606325.1 Endozoicomonas sp. ONNA1 | reverse complement strand
GACAGCGAAATCAACACCAGCCTCTGGCCCGGAAAAGATCAAAATGCCGAAAACAATGTAGAGGGTCAAATGACTGTCGAAGCTAAAAAAGAAACACTGGGTTTCCAAACCGAGGTCAAGCAACTTCTTCACCTCATGATCCACTCCCTGTATTCCAACCGCGAAATCTTTTTACGGGAGTTGGTCTCCAACGCTTCAGATGCTGCTGATAAACTGCGCTTTGAAGCATTGCATAACGATGGCTTACTGGAGAGCGATCCTAACCTGGATATCCGTGTGGATTTTGACCAGGAAGACAAGACCATCACCATTGCTGACAACGGCATTGGTATGAACCGTGAAGATGTCATTGCTCACCTGGGCACCATTGCCAAGTCCGGCACCGCTGATTTCCTGAAACAACTGACCGGTGACCAAAAGAAAGACTCACAGCTGATTGGTCAGTTCGGTGTCGGTTTCTACTCTGCTTTTATTGTTGCGGATAAGGTGACTGTAGAAACCCGCAAGGCCGATGCATCTGCTAAAGAAGCCGTTCGTTGGGTATCTGATGGTTCTGGTGAATTCACCGTTGAAGGCATCAGCAAGGAGAAGCGTGGTACCTCCATCATCCTGCACCTGAAAGAGGATGCTGAAGAATTTGCCGACGGCTGGCGTCTGCGCAACATTATCCGCAAGTATTCTGACCATATCTCCATGCCGATTCTGATGGTCAAGCAGGATATGTCTTCAGAAGAAGAAAAGCAGGAAGACCAGGCGCCTGAGTGGGAAACGGTGAATACTGCCAAGGCCCTGTGGACCCGTTCCCGTTCCGATATTTCTGAAGACGAGTACAAAGAGTTCTACAAACATATCAGCCATGACTTTGCTGATCCCATGAAGTGGAGTCATAACCGTGTTGAAGGCAAGCTGGAATACAACAGCCTGCTGTTCATTCCTGCCAAGGCCCCCTTCGATCTGTATAACCGTGACATGCAGAAAGGGCTGAAACTCTACGTTCAGCGCGTTTTCATCATGGATCAGGCTGATGAGTTCCTGCCCATGTACCTGCGCTTTATCAAGGGTGTGGTGGATTCTAATGATCTGTCTTTGAACGTATCCCGTGAAATCCTTCAGAAAGACCCGGCTGTAGACAGTATGAAAGGGGCATTGACCAAGCGTGTTCTGGACATGCTGGAAAAAATGGCCAAAAAAGAAGAAGAGCAGTATGCAGAGTTTTGGAAAGAGTTTGGCCAGGTTCTGAAAGAAGGTCCTGCTGAAGACTTCGCTAACCGTGAGAAAGTTGCCAAACTGCTGCGTTTTGCGTCCACTGAGAGCAAGGGTGTAGAGCAGGATCAGTCGCTGGAAGGTTACGTTTCCCGGATGAAGGAAGGTCAGGACAAGATCTACTACATTACTGCCGAAACCCACAATGCTGCAGCTAACAGTCCTCACCTTGAAGTCTTCAGGAAGAAGGGGATCGAAGTTCTGTTGTTGAGCGATCGTGTAGATGAGTGGCTGATGTCCCACCTGAACGAGTTTGATAGCAAACAGTTTGCTGACATTGCCCGTGGTGATCTGGATCTGGGTCAGCTGGACGACGAAGGCGACAAGAAAGCCCTGGAAGAAAGCGCCAAAGAGAAGGAAGACCTGCTTAAGCGTATCAAGGATGCTCTGGTGGATCAGGTTGAAGAAGTGCGTGTAACGCACCGTCTGACGGATTCACCCGCCTGTCTCGTCGTGGGTGAGCATGATATGGGCGCCCAGATGCGAAAGATCATGGAAGCTGCTGGTCAGGCCATGCCTGAATCCAAGCCTATCTTTGAAATCAATCCGGAGCATCCTCTGATTAGCCGTCTTGATCAGGAAGCTGATGAAGATCGTTTTACTGACCTGTGTCGTGTGGTCTTCGATCAGGCTAACCTGGCTGCGGGCGGCCAGCTGGATGATCCGGCCAGCTACGTTCAGCGTTTGAACAAGCTGCTGCTGGAAATGGCGGGCTAAGACAGTGTTGGAGCCGGAACTTTATGTAAGTTCCGGCTCCTGACTGTTACTTGGTCAGTTTTTTCAATGCTGCCTTTAAGTCCTCTCTGATATCCAACAAGCCGTTTTTCAAGCCGTGCTTCAGCTCATTCACCTCTTTTCTCACCGTCAATTTAACGCGCTCAGATCTTGAGTCCGTTTTCTTCCGTTTAAAATCAATGCTGGCCTGATTTGCCTCGTACCTGAGATCGCTGGCGGATCTCATGAAGTTCTTAAGCGTGAGCACCTGACAAAGGTAGTCGCTGACGGGCTTGAACTCCATGGCTACGTCCTCAAAAAACTCAGCTAGTTGATAAAGCAGGCTGCCCAGGCTCGGCATCAGTTCAACATTACGACTTTGGAAATGCCCTCTGACGGGTTGTTGAAAGTTGTTAGTCTCAGGATGCAGCCTTCCGGTGGGTTGACCTTCTACTTTCATAAACGATACCTCCCTGTTCGTTTTAATTCCTATTTGATTATAGAGCTGTTTAACGCTGTTTTGATGCTGTTCCGTTAGTTCAGATAACCAGTTGGTTATCATTATGCCGGTTAAACATTTAGATAACCCAGCTAAAATATACGGTTATAGTCGTAAGTATTAAGGCTGACTTCGCTAAATTACTTCAAGTTCAGTTCATCTTTCCGAGTTTTGATCTACGCTGTATTGAGTCTGATACAGGTTTTTCTGGTCAGTTCCCCTGTGACAGTGGCATTCATTCATGAAATCCTGTCGTAATGTTTTATTGTCAGAATGGCTGGCGATTCTGTTAGCACTTCTTGTGTTGTCGGGCTGCAGTATGCAGTCTTCTCCCATTCTTTATCCAAAAGGGCCGGTTTCAGAAACTGAACGGGATTTGTTGCTCTTGGCCACAGCCATCATGCTATTTACTTTGCTGCCCGTTTACCTGATTACTTTCTGGTCATGCTGGCGTTATCGAGCCAAGGGTAAGGGGGCCTATCAGCCAGATTGGCACAAGTCCATTTTTGTAGAAGTGTTTATTTGGGCCGGTCCGCTGGTCATTGTCGTTGCGATCAGTATTCTTGTTGTCATATACACTTACCGACTCGACCCCTACAAGCCTCTGGTCACTGGTGAAAAAGCGTTCAGGGTTCAGGCTATAGCACAGAACTGGAAGTGGCTTTTTATCTACCCGGATCAGCAGGTAGCGGTAGTCAATGAGCTGGCTTTTCCCAGTGAGAGGCCGCTGAATATTGAAATTACATCAGACACCGTCATGACGTCGTTTATAATTCCAGCCTTGGGTGGTCAGATTTATGCCATGGCCGGAATGACTACCTACCTGAATCTCAGGGCCTACGAACCAGGTCGTTTTTCTGGAAGAAATACCCAGTTCAGCGGTCGTGGCTTTCCCCATATGGTGTTTGAGGTCCAATCACTGTCTGAAGGCGACTTTTCGCAATGGCTCGATAAGGTCAAAAAAGCCAATAAACGACTGGATTCGATCAGTTATCAGAAGCTGCTCAAACCTGAGAGAAAACACCCGGTGGAATATTACTCCTGGGTTGAACCGGAGTTGTTCCGTCAAATCATTGCTAAATACACCGGAGCCAGTGGTGCCTTGCCCCTGCAAAAGCCCAGAAGTCTGGAGTAAACCATGTTGGGTAGACTGACCATTGACGCACTGCCACTCTACAGCTGGATCGCTGTGGGAGGTGCTCTTGTTACCGTGATGGCTGTGCTTTTGACGGCTCTGATCGTGACTTGGGCTGGCAAATGGCGCTACTTATGGGAAGAATGGCTGACCAGTGTTGATCATAAGCGGATCGGCATTATGTACATTCTGCTGTCGCTGGTTATGCTTGTCCGGGGTGTTATTGAAGCCATCATGATGCGAACCCAGCAAGCTATTGCTCTCAACAATGAAGGGTATTTACCGCCAGAGCATTTTGAGCAGATTTTTACAACTCATGGCACCATCATGATCTTTTTTATGGCTATGCCATTTCTTACCGGCCTGATTAATGTCGTCGTTCCCCAGCAGCTGGGTGCCAGAGATGTGGCCTTTCCCTTTATGAATTCAGTCAGTTTGTGGCTGACTGCTGCAGGGGCCGGACTGGTGGGGATTTCTTTGGTACTGGGCAAATTCTCAACGGCGGGTTGGACTGGGTATCCGCCTTATTCAGGCATTGGCTTCAGTCCGGGTGTTGGGGTGGATTACTGGATCTGGGCACTGCTGGTCAGTGGTGTGGGCAGCACCATGACCGGCATCAATTTCATAACGACCATTTTGAAATGTCGGGCTCCCGGCATGGAACTGATGCAAATGCCGTTGTTTGTCTGGACCGCCTTTTGCACCAGTATCCTGATGGCATTTGCTTTTCCTGCGCTGACGGTGGTGGCGGCTCTGCTTGGGCTGGACCGGACGTTAGGGATGCACTTTTTTACCAATGAGCTGGGTGGCAATATGATGAACTTTGCCAACCTCATCTGGATCTGGGGACACCCTGAAGTTTATATTCTGATTCTGCCAGCGTTTGGTGTTTATTCTGAAGTAACGGCGGTATTTTCCAAGAAAAGGCTGTTTGGCTACCGCTCTTTGGTCTACGCCACCATGGCTATTGGACTGTTGTCGTTCACGGTATGGTTGCACCACTTCTTCACCATGGGCTCCAGTCCAAACGTCAATGCCATATTTGGTATTGCAACGATGATTATTGCCGTTCCCACTGGTGTTAAAATATTTGATTGGCTGTTCACCATGGTAAGGGGGCGGATTGTTTTTCATCCTGCCATGCTGTTTACCATCGGTTTTATTATTACCTTTGTAATAGGAGGTATTACCGGAGTATTGCTGGCCATACCTCCGGTAGACTACCTGATGCACAACAGCACCTTTTTGGTGGCGCATTTTCATAACATGCTGATACCCGGTGCCTTGTTTGGCTACTTTGCCGGCACTCAGTTCTGGTTCCCAAAGGCCTTTGGATTCAAGCTTAATGAGTTCTGGGGCAAGGTGGTGTTTTACTGCTGGTTTATCGGTTTTTACCTCGCCTTTATGCCGCTCTATGCCCTTGGGTTATTGGGTATGCCAAGAAGGCTTGAGCAATATACTCATCCTGATTGGCAACCTTTCTTGCTGGTGGCCTTTACCGGCGCATGTTTTGTCTTGCTTGGCCTTTTCAGTGTCTTTATGCAGTTTTATGTCAGTATCAGAGACCGTAACGAAAACCGGGATCTGACCGGCGACCCATGGGATGGGAGAACCCTTGAGTGGGCCACCTCCTCACCTGCAGCACCCTACAACTTTGCTGTGATTCCAGACGTTAGCAACGTTGATGCCTTTTGGGAGATGAAAAATAAGGGGGAAGCCTATCATTTTCCTGATCAATACAAACCCATCATAATGCCCGCTAATACCGGAGCAGGCGTTTTGATTGGTCTGTTCGGGTTTTTAGTAGGATTTGCTTTCGTCTGGTATATATGGTGGCTCGCTATTCTCGCCATGATCGGTGTTATCGCAACACTGATCGTCAGAAGCTGTAATGATTATGGCGAGGAGATCATCACATCAGAAGCTATCATGGCCATCGAGAGTCAACGTAAAGCCCAATTGATGTCTCAGGGCAAATTGTGATTGTACGAAGAGCCCTCAGCCAGAGGAAAGCCTTAAGCCAAAGGAAAGCCTCATGAATCAGGATATGCTCCGACAAGTTATGTCTGAACACCGTGAAGACTGCCTTGATAACCGGGAATTCGGATTCTGGCTCTATCTGATGACAGATGCGATTATCTTTGCTCTGTTGTTTGCAACCTATGTCAGTATGTTCAGAAATACTGCCAATGGTCCTGAACCCATTCATCTTTTTGATCTCAAACATGTTTTTTTTGAAACCGCCTGTCTGTTGATCTCCAGTGTAACGTTTGGTTTTGCCTGGTTGGCTGCTATGAATAAAAAACGACCATCAGTGATACTATGGTTAATCATCACCATCGTTTTTGGTGTTGCTTTTGTCTTTCTCGAAGTCGTTGAGTTTTTAGAAATGATTCAAGAGGGAGCAGGCCCTCAAGCCAGTGGTTACTTGTCGTCATTTTTCACGCTGGTTGCTACCCATGGTATTCATGTGAGTATTGGCATGATCGGTATCCTGACGATGACTCTACAGGTCTTCATGAAAGGGCTGACGCCTCAGGTCTGCTCCAGATTGTTTCGCCTTGGTTTGTTCTGGCACTTCCTGGATATTGTCTGGATCGGGATTTTTTCTGTGGTCTACCTGCCGGTGTTCATATAGGAGGCAATCGTGCAAGCACATGAGCATAGCCTGAAGGACTATCTCAAAGGGTTGGTTCTGGCGATTATTCTGACGGCCATTCCTTTCTGGGTCGTCTGGTCTTCGGCTTTCCGGGCAAGAATACTGTTTGCCATTATCGCCATTTGTGCTCTGATTCAGGTGATGGTCCACTTACGCTTTTTTTTGAACATAAGCCTTAAAAATACGGGCAAGGACTATCTGACAGCCCTTTTTTTTGCTGGAGTTCTGATATTCATCATGGTGGGTGGAACCGTATGGATACTGTTTGATCTGAACTTCAGAATGATGTGAGTGAAAAGAGGGCAGAAGTCGTTTTACTACTTCTGCCGTCAGGCTGCCTCTGCGCCAGAAATAGAAGCATTCATTTTGATCAGTGAGCCAATGGCTGCCGCAGTAGCAACAAAGTCGCGGATGCCCCGGGTATTATTGCGGGAGATGAATCGAGTGTAATAAGCGAGTACCGCCGGGATAACACCGGCTGCACCATTATTAGGTGCAGTGACAACCCGGCCTACACAGGCATTTTCTTCATTGACGGACATGGCAAACAGGGTAACCCAGTCCAAGAGGTTGGCCATTTCGGGAGAACGATCAAAAGAATAGTTGCAGTGAAACTGTGTCCTATCCTGATTCAGGTTATAGAAGCAACAATAGAGTCAGGGTGATTATGACACCTAAACCAGTAATCTTTATGGCTTTGCCCGCAGATGAAGTGGGAACCTTGGTGGTACTGGAAGTCGAAATGGTACTGGAATTCATAATGAAACTGGAATCCGTCTTGTCAACTTGAGCGTACTCTGCAATGAGTGACGAGCAGACTTCAGAGTCAAAGAATAAAAGACCTTCCAGATTGACCAGTCCACTACAGGCAGTGGCTGTTGAGCCATTGATGGCACTCCAGATATTCGCGACCTGACCGGTTGTATAGAGGGTAGGTGTTGCTGTTAATACGGTTGGATTCAGGTTTGGCATGACAACGGATGAACCCATCAATTTTGTGCATTCAACTGCTGCCTGTGGCCATGGATGAATGGCTTTCAGACTGAATTCTTGTTTAAATTGTTGCCACGGAATGACGGCCTGCAGGTGATTGCAAGCCAGGGCCAGTTTAAGGGGGGTAAAGACGGTTATAGCTGTTCCTTTTACCCAGATCTCATTGCCTGCCAGATTATAACGAGAAAGTTCTGCATTAATATCTTTATGTCCTATAAGAACGAAACCTCCCTGTTGGGCAATAGCGCCGAGTAATGTGGAGCTGGCAATGTAGACCGTGTTTCTGAAGATATCCATACTGGTTCCGGGCCCAAGCATAAATTCACCCGCTTTTGCCATTTTGCCCCGGAAAGTGTTCCCAATAACAGCAATCCTCTTTGACTGGTTCCTGATGGCAGGAAGGTTAATATTTATCACCTCATCGGGAATGTATTCGCTGGTCGGCGTGTTGATAGTAGTACCTATGGCCGTGTTATTGATGAACCGCAGGCCCGGACCCGGGCGCATTGGATGAGCCGACGCATCCAGAGGTTCTTTGCAATCAAGGTCAACTGCCGCCTGGTTAGGAAGATTGAACTCGTTGTTTTCTAAAATCAGTCTCCGATTAAAACACTCTGCGAATAAAATAGTGTCAACTGGCCTGCGATTTCCGGTTCCAGTTGGCAGGAAAGTAATGTGTCTTATATGGCTGTCTTTTGTTTTTCTAAAATGGAAGTTGTCAGTGGCTCCAGCCCTGACCATATATTTTTTATTATAAGTTGGGTGAAGCATGATAACGATTTCAAAACCGTCATCAGCAGCGCCAAGAAGATCCTGACCATCCTTCAACACTATTTCTCTTCTAATAAAGTACTTAACCTGGATTTTTTCCGTCACGGGAGAAGCTGATGGAGAAGGTGTCACTGCCTGGACAGTACCGGACGAGAAGAGTATAACGGTGTTCTCAGGAATCTGTTTTATCTTCTGGTCCAAATCATCATCCGGGTTGGGAGTGAGAACAACGCACTGTCGATTGCGAACAAGGTGGCTGTATTGTTTTAACTGCTGCTCAACTCCCGGCGTTTGCTTTGTAAGAGACTGGCAGGAAACCGTTGGAAAGGGGTTCGTGGTTGGGGATTGAGTCGTAGCCTGAGCCCGTATGTTCAATGCCTGTAACAGGAGTATAGGAGCCATCAACCTGGTCAGATAATGCTGCCGCTTGATCATATACACGACTCCCGGGAAAGTGCGATAGGAGATCGGGAAGGCTGAACGGTTCCCCCGATTGGACGACCCCGTAGCGAGAAAGGCAGAAAATTGAGCATAAAATTCCGACTTGTTAAGGTGAATCGTGGATCAACTTGCTGAACTAGGAGGGATTTTTAGACCAATCTGATGTCGCCGCAGCAGAGCAGTCTATTCTTGGTCGGTCTCCCGGATGCTGTCTTCAAACTTCTGCAATGGCGCATGACCAGCTCCAAGAATAGTATAAACAGCAAGAAGTACAAAAAGAGTGAACAGCGTTCCCTGGCCAAGCCCTGCAAAGATAAAAACCCCTCTATACATCCTTGATATGGTCCCGACCTCTGTAGGGGACAATTTCGAGACAAAGCTTGATATGAAAGTGCGAATAATCAGCCCCCGGGGCTCGCTGGGTTTACGGGGGAGCTCCCTGCAAAAGTTGCCCGTTAAAAGATCAGTGCACAGTGAACAAAATGAACAGGCGAAGAATAATTCGCTTTGCGGTGGATAACTATAAAGATGCCTTAAGGGAAATCAAACTACACCCGGCGGCTAAAAAGGTATTCAAGCAAAGAAGGACAATGCCTGAACCTCATTACCTTATGTCAGTAGAGTGGGGGCAAGTCTGGTAAATGGCTTCACTGAATTTGATCTTTTCAGGCAGGGGTTTAAAAAAGCATTGTCATTTGGTGTGTTCTCCCATAAAATAACGTCATATTTCGGAAGTTATTGGTTTTAAAGGCTTTTATCTGAAATTAAATCTGTAGAGGCGAGTTAGCAAAGCGGTTATGCAGTGGACTGCAACTCCATTTAGACCGGTTC
>NZ_JAHHPN010000156.1:0-4740 GCF_024606325.1 Endozoicomonas sp. ONNA1 | reverse complement strand
CAATCTCAATGGTGCCACGCAGCATATCTTCTACTTTACTAATCCCTTCAGAAGGCACCTTCATGCGAACAACATAAGGCTCACCTGCTGCCATTTTGCTCCGCACTTCTTCTTCCGAAAGATGCAGACAGTGGCCATCATAACCTGAGCCCTGCCTGGTTTCGGCTTGCTCTGCTCTGAGTGCATCCAGACGCTCAGCAGAACAGAAACAACGGAAAGCATGCCCCTTATCAAGCAACGTTTGCGCATGCTGGTCGTAAATTTCACGCCTTTCACTCTGACGATAAGGGCCGTATGCACCGCCCACATCAGGCCCTTCATCCCAGTTCAGGCCCAGCCAGCGCAGGGAGTCCAGAATCTGCTGTTCAGATTCAGCCGTGCTTCGCACCTGATCAGTATCTTCTATACGAAGCAGAAACTGCCCCCCCTGACTCTTGGCAAAAGCCATATTAAACAGGGCAATATAGGCTGTTCCCACATGGGGATCGCCGGTCGGCGAGGGAGCTACGCGAGTACGAACAGTCATGATCTATTAACGAGTCCAGTTTAAGTGGGCGCTAGTTTACACTCAGCAGGACCCCATCGACAATGAATCAACGACTACCCACAATTTCTCTTGAGATATAACAGATGGGGGTCACCCCCCAAGCTTTCGCATGGCATCTCTCACAACATTGTAGTGTTGATTGACACCCAGCTTGCTCATCAGCCAGTTGACTGTGGTGCCCTGAATCAGGAGAGAGAACAAAATCACAGCCAGAGTCATATCCATAATCAGCTTTTTTTCAGGAATACTGTCAGGAATCGACAGCATCAGCGCGACGGGCACAACGCCTCTCAGCCCACCCCAAAACATAATGGCTTTGGTTTTGTTATCCACCGGACGCCCCACTGGCAGGCGGTTTGATATCGGCAGGAGCAGATAGACGACGACCAGACGACCAATCAGAACGGCAGCAACGGCGAGCAGAAGGTAGGGATAGTAGACCTGTAAGTGATTGAGATTTCTGAAAAGTAGGTTTTCTTTCATCCCCAGCAGCAGGAAAATCAAGCTGTTGGCTATGAAAGCCATGAATTCCCAATAGGGCGTAATAAAACTGCGGACCTGTTCAGACAACACTTTTCCTGAACTTGTTCGAGTGACAATACCTGCAGCAATCGTTGACATGACACCGGACACTCCCAGCACATGATCAGCAATAATAAAACTGCTGTAAGCCAGAATAGTGGTATGAGCAATCTGCACAAAAGGCTCGTTTCTGCCCAGCCTCAACAGCCCATGCATAGCGATACCCATGACCGTACCAACCACTATTCCGCCAAAAAAGACCTCTATAAATGACCAGACGCCACCCAAAACAACGCCGACGCCAACGCCGACGCCGGCCTGAATAACTGCAAGAACAATCCCGAAAATAACAATAGCGGTGGCATCATTAAACAGACTTTCGGCATCCATCAGCATGGACATCCTGGCCGGCGCTCCTACCTCCTTGAACAGGGCAATAACAGCCACGGGGTCCGTTGCTGAAATCAGAGCTCCAAACAACATGGCTCCAGCCAGACTGAGTGGAGTCAGCAAATTCATGACAACCCCAATCACAAGCATGGAAAGGATTACACCAAATATGGCGAGATTAAGAACTGAAGTCATTTCACGAAACAGATGTGGGGGCTTTATATTGATAGCCGCATCAAATATCAGCACCGGAAGCAGGATATACATGATCAAGTCATGGGACAGATCAACCTTCAGCAATGGCTCCAATGCATCGGTGTATTGCGCCAGAATCCCCAGAACCATGCCGATCACTACCAAGCCAATGGTATAAGGAAACCTCAATTTTTTTAATAATATGGACGAGCTGGTAGCAAGAAGCAGCAGGCCAGCCAGTATCAGGACCTGTGTAGCAAGGCCGGTTTCGTGCATATCTAAACCTCTGGAAAAGATTCAATGAGACATATCAGGATTATGTCGGGCTGGGTAGACCTGGAAGACCAATGGCTTCCGGGGGTAACGAGAGAAAAATAGCAGCCCGCAGAAGAATATACAGCTCAACCAGAAGAAAGGTACAGAGCTTACCCCAGCCATAAACTCTATGGGTTATAAGAATTTTCATTAAAGGCCATAAATAAATCTTATCTCGCGCTTTTATTTTAATATGGCATGTTTAGAAGATATAAACCCAATAGCAATTAAAGGTGTTCCAACCTATGACGGAGTTAATGACCCTGCCGATATAGTGTAGTGGATGTTAAAGATTCAGTCTTTTGCTCAAGCAGTATAAAATACCGCCGTTCTCATAATCAGAACTTCATCATGCACATCACTCTCAAACAGCTCAAGACATTTCGGGCTGTAGCAAGTCTCGGACAGGTGCGCCTGGCTGCCCAACAGCTTAACCTTTCTCAGCCCGCTACCAGTATGGCCATTGCCGAGCTGGAGAATCAACTGGGCTGCCAGTTGTTTGACCGAACAGGCAACAAACTCCTGATTAATCATCAGGGCGAGCTGCTGATACCTCTGGCTTCTGAGATGTTGGATCGAACGTCTGAAATAGAAAGCCTGTTCAGAGATCTGCAGAACACCGAATCGGGCCATCTTCGAATCGGTGCCAGTACCACTATTGGCAACTATCTTTTACCCGATATCCTGGCCCGGGTCAGCGCCGACTTCCCCAAGATCAGTTTTAACATGGATATCCGTAATACTGAGAACATCATCAATCGTGTCACCAGTTTTGACTTGGACATCGGGTGTGTTGAAGGCCCTTGCCAACATGAAGATATTGACGTCATCCCCTGGAAGGAAGATGAACTGCTGGTCATCTGTAGTCCCGACCACTCTCTTGCCAAATGTGGTGAAATTTCGGTAGGAGAACTGAATCACCAAAACTGGATTCTCAGGGAGTCAGGCTCCGGAACCCGTAATATTTTTGATCAGCAGCTGGGTCAAAAGCTGAGCAACCTGAGTATCAAGATGGAGCTGAATCAGACTGAAGCCATCAAAAAACTGGTGCAATCCGGACAGGGCATCAGCTGTCTGTCCCGACTTTGTGTTAGCCACGAACTGGAGCTGGGCGAGCTGATTCCAGTCAAGATCTGCGGAATCACGATGAAAAGAATCCTTTCCCTGCTGCTTCATAAAAAAAAGTATCAGAGCCACATCATTCAACTGATACTGAAAGCTCTGGGCTGGCAGAAACCGAAATATTGACTACTTTAAGTGAGCTGATGATGAACAGAATACGGGAAAAATACCTTGCAGCTCACACCAAAGCATTCACGTTCACAACAGGTTTTTGTCGGCAAGACAGTCCGGAATATTGCCTTACTGATTCTGGCATTCTGGCTGGTGAAAGGTAACGCCTCCGAGTCTGAAGAGGCCGGACCTGGACCGAAAATAAGCAATGCAGCGCTGGAAAAGCTGGATGTCAATGAACTGAAAATGACTATGCTTACGGACATCTCCAGCACAATAATCAGCGATGGAGAGCTTGCCGCCAGCACCAAAACCAATATCGCAAGCCTGATCATTAGCCCCCTTATGCACTCACCTGAAGTTCAGGTTGCCGGCAGTGATGGGTTCACACGCCCGGTGGCTGTCAGCTTTCAGAAAACCTTTGAGCAGAGCCTGATGAACATGCTTGATGAAGGGCTCATCAGTCATGCCATAGCGATTATCCATACCCGTAAGCCGACCACCCCTCTATGCAACCCTGTGGGCAAAGCCCTGAGACAAACCATGTCAGCCTCCATGCAGGATGACCCACACCGGGTTAAAACCATTCAGGACAGAACTTTCACCCTGCGCAGAATGGCGCAGAAAGGTTCTCCTGTGGAACTTTATGTGGCATATATTAAAGGTGGCCTGAATAAACGCTCGCCGGAAGAGCAACAGATTTATAACAAAGAGGTCAATAACACTGCCAATTCCAGTCTCCATGATAAAGAGATGACCTGCACAGAAATGCCCGATGAAATAGTAGGTGCCTCTTACTTGCTGACCACTAAACGAGGAAACACGCTCTACTTTGGCACTAATGGCACTCAGGCTGCCGATGCAACTGGCAATACCCTTTGGAAATTCTGGTTCGGAAACTTGAAAGATGCTTCCGTCGAAAAGCGTTATAAAGAGGTGTTCAAGTACCTCAAAGAAGGTGGTCTGGATATTCCTCTTAAGTAATTGTACCGAAATAGGCTAATTACCCCCCTTCACCACGATGACAAAGTCTCGGCAGGTGATTAGAATTCGCTGACTACAATCAGTCAACCTCCCCAGGTAACTTAAGTATTATGCATAAAGTCATTGAGACCCCGGATGCACCACCTGCCATTGGCCCATATTCCCAGGGGATTCAATTTGGCAATCTGATTTTCACCTCCGGTCAGCTGCCCATTGAGCCTGAAACTGGAGACGTGTCTGAAGACACCAAAGAACAGGCTCATCAGTGCCTGAAAAACCTTAAGTCTGTTCTGGAAGCGGCAGGCAGCAGCCTGAACAAAGTCAAGAAAGCGACGGTGTTTGTAAAAGACATGAACGACTTCACTGACATCAATGAAGTTTACAAGCAGTACTTTACATTCCCTTTCCCTGCCCGCAGCTTGGTAGAGGTGGCTCGCCTACCTAAAGATGTGAAAGTAGAAATTGAAGTGGTTGCTGCCGCCGAGTAACCAGTTTCGTTAGCTAGCAGCCTGTCGGACTTAAGGCTGTCCTACTGCGGTTGCAATAAATTGGTC
>NZ_JAHHPN010000155.1:0-1380 GCF_024606325.1 Endozoicomonas sp. ONNA1 | reverse complement strand
TTCGCGCCTATCAGCCAACCATTCTCCGGATGCCCCTGCGAGTTTGACCGGCCCAAACAAATCTCCCTTCACGTAAAGGCTATCGACAAAGCCAGTTCGGCGGCTATTGTTGTGTGGCCTGATGGTTACCTTGTTCTTGGGTTTCGCAAAACGTCGTGCTGAGTTGCTCATGCTTGAGAGTATGGAGGGTGACAGGAGCGGCCTTACGCGCCGTGTTCTCGATGATTACAGCCCCCAAATGCTGGAACAGTTTATTGCAGTTACAGCGTCATGCACCATTATCGCATATGGCCTCTATACCGTTTCCCCTCAGGCGGTCTCCATCCATGGCAGTAGTAACTTGATCTACACTTTGCCTTTCGTGGTGTATGGCATATTTCGTTATCTCTTCCTCTTACATCGTCGAGCTCGCGGTAATGATACTGCGAAGGATCTTGTCCAAGATCGGCATTTGTTGGTCACTATCGCGGGATGGATTGGCACCACCCTTTGGGTGCTCTCATGAGCGTTTCAGCGAATCACCTTGAAGGCTGGAGGCTTAAGGCGTTAATTGTCTCGATCGTAGCCGCGGCTGCTGGCTATCTCGCGTTTTCCCTCTGGGGAGGATGGCACGAGGTATTGGCCGCCTTTGGCCGAATCGGTGTTATAGGTACGGTCATCGCGCTGAGTCTTTCGCTTGTGAATTACGGCCTGAGGTTTGTCCGTTGGCAAATGTATTTGCACCAGCTGGGGCACCCGGTCAATTGGAGGCCTAGCCTACGAATTTATTTGAGCGGGTTTGCTCTTACAA
Source organism: Endozoicomonas sp. ONNA1 (assembly GCF_024606325.1). Lineage (NCBI taxonomy): Bacteria > Pseudomonadati > Pseudomonadota > Gammaproteobacteria > Oceanospirillales > Endozoicomonadaceae > Endozoicomonas > Endozoicomonas sp. ONNA1. Next base: position 590 of record NZ_JAHHPN010000155.1, on the reverse strand, counting down.
CCACTCCGGGAAAGGCGGGGGAAGCGTTCCGTGGTGTGCTTCTCAAGCAACGCAATGTTCCTTTCCCGGCGACGTTTGCGGCCTTTATCAGCGAGCGACTCTCTGATCTTGTGGCCGTCGTGTTGCTGGCTCTCTTGGGTCTGGCTCAATATCCTCAGGCACAAGGTATTGTGTTGGCTGGTATCGTGGGTATTCTGGCGGTACTGATATGCTTTTCCAGCAAAACATTGCTCGAAAGATTCCACGCTTGGGCCTCTCTTCGAAAAGGCAAGTTTTCGGCTTTGATCACCCACGGTACGAGGATGTTGATAGACGCGAGACGCTGTCACAGCCCGGGCCTGCTGTTCGTCGCGACGTTAATCAGTCTTGTTGCCTGGGGTGCCGAAGCTTTGGCGTTCTACTGGATGCTTGGTTGGCTGGGCGCCGATGTCTCTTTGACCTTCGCTTTCTTTGTGTACGCACTTTCGATGCTAGCAGGCGCATTGAGCTTTCTGCCGGGAGGCCTGGGAAGCGCCGAGGCCGTGATGGTTTCGCTCTTGGTGCTCAAAGGCATGGCGACACCGGTGGCTGTTGCGGCAACCGTGTTCATA
>NZ_JAHHPN010000154.1:0-3200 GCF_024606325.1 Endozoicomonas sp. ONNA1 | reverse complement strand
TAGACCAATTTATTGCAACAGCAGTAGGACAGCCTTAAGTCCGACAGGCTGCTAGCGCTTTCAGCAGTCGGTGCACAGTATCCCATCGGGGCTGGACCTTGCCGTTAAAGGCTTTGTACAGACTCTCCCGGTTCAGGCCGGTCTGTTCCGCCAGTTGTGTCACGCCTTTATGTTTGACCACATGCCCAAGAGCCACAATAAAAACACCGGGATCATTATCCTGATAGGCTTCAGTCAGAAACCAGGGGATGTCATCATCGGTCAGGGCATTATCAAAAGGATTGTAGGGTTTCAACGATTCGCTCATGATTGTTTCCTCCAGTTCTTGCAATATTTCTCTGACTTTTCAATGTCCTGGGACTCGCTGGATTTGTCCCCAACACAATAGGATGACCAGCTGCTCACCACGAACAGTGAAATAGGGCCGATAGCCTTTGCCTGCAAGTATCCGCATTTCACTGATATTGCCACCCACGGATTTTACATTATGGTTAGCAATGCCGGCGAAGACGCACTGGAATAGGCCATAGAAATAGCCCCGACTGGCGACAGCCTTGAAGCCCGTGGTGCACCCGCGCAACGTAAGCGTTCAAGCAGGGTATTGACTCCCCCTACTTGCCGAGATCGGATTTTAACGGATTGGTCCCGAATTTCTCTTTCCAGATTCGCGGGATTAGCTCTCGGATATCGCACGTTGCTCAAGATGTGTTAGGGTTCCAAGGCTGATGGCAATACGACTGGACTCAAGTTTCTGATGCTGGCGGTAAAGCGGAGCGCGGAAGCAGTAATTCTCTACCAGCAGACCCGCGATGAAGCTGACATCGGGAAAGCTGCGATCAAATAATCCTAATGGTGTGGTTACCGTTGTTAGCGTCTGGCTGGGCTTGTGGCGAACGACTTCGCGCTGATATTTCAGGATGACATAGCTGGCAGGGCGCTGCGCCAGACTATAGGTGTACTTGTAGTCAATGATTTCGTAATGGTCTGCGTCTTCAAATTGTCTTTATTCCCAAAAAGAGGCAAAAGGTCATTTATGGAAGCTTGAGAAATTTTCTGGGAACCATTGTTAATGAACTTGCCAAGTGCAAAAAGTGCAAAATTGCGGAAGGGCATTTGATGCGCGATTACGTCCATATTTGCATTAGCATTCCGATGAAATATTCTGCTTTCCATATTGTCGGTTATATGAAAGGAAAATGTGCAATAGCTATTGCAAGACCTTTCAAAGGTAAGCAAAGGAATTTTTCTGGAGAGTACTTCCGGATACGAGGGTATTTCGACGCACAATAGGACTTGATGAAAATGTGATTAGGGAATATATCAGAAACCAAGAGAAAAATGATGGAACACGAGATCAGTTGAAACTTGGTTTTGACTCAGGCACTTGGGGGTAACATAAGCCCTTTGAGTGTTTCACTTAATAAGCCCCCGGCTCTACCGGGGGTAATTAACTGATAATCGCAATAATCCTGACACAGCGAGAGAGTCATGAATCAAAAGAGGAGATATCTTTGTTGACAAAAACCGAAGGGGTATCCTACGTTATTTAAAATTTTATGATAATGTCGATAATATAAAAATATTAAATGGAATTTAAAACGTCATGAAAAAATATAGATACATTTTGCTATTATTAATTCCTTTATGGCTTTCAGCAAATAGCATAATTCCAGACAATGCTGCTAATGGTCTGAACAATGATACAAGCATAAATCAGCATGAAGAAAAATGGTCAGACTTTACTTGGTATCCGTTTAAGATTTTGAGTTACCCTGCCAGATTCTGGAAAAGACCTTATGAGCAAAATATCACTGAAATAGAAAAAGAAGATAAAAAGCATTCTTTAAAAGGATACATTTTAACTGAGCTTGCTGATGGCAGTTATTCTTCATATGAAAAAATTAAAGATGGAATTGAATTAGAAATAAATAATAAAGCTGATTTTGAAGGGCGGTCTGCATCATATCGAAAAGATTATTCTAGATACACTAGTAAAAATTTCAACAAGCCAAATAAGCTTCAAACATACCTTTCTTCTGTTCCAAGTGTCTCTAAAATTGATGATAATGCAATATATGGATTAAAAAATATAGATCTTATCCTATCAGGAGGAACCTGGAAACCCTATTCGCTGGCTGTTGCAAAGAATCATTTGGCATTTTCAAAAGCAAGGCGTACTAAATACAAATTCATACTGTTTAGCCAGAATAGCGAAGATGATGACTCAATAGATTTGATGAATTGGATGCACGATAGGCAACCTTATTGGGGAAAAATATTTTTAATTAATAAGTGGCTGAAAGAGGGTCGAGTAAAATCTGGTAAATGGATTACCTGGATAGATGATGATATTGTAATCAATGATTTTAAGAATGATAAAAGCCATCTTGATAAAATAATAGATTCAGTTGGGGAGCATGCTTGCATTATAACTTCTCAGGATTACTGGTACCATCAAGGATTACAACAATTAAATGATGGTCGTTTACCGAATACAGGCATTATTATGGTTAAGAACACAAGGTATTGCTCTTATATTTTAGAGTTATGGCTTAGCTATGCAGATGATCCAACTTTGGGAAAAAATAGTCAAAAATATACGCTTCACGAACAGGAAGCTTTAGTCAGGTTAAAGATAAATATCGATAAAAGATCTTTAGTTATCAAATTTATTAGAAACAGGACTAAAGATTGGAATTTTAATACATTTAAAAGATTTAATCATTTTTACAATGGTAGTCAGGCAAATTACAATTCAGATACAGAAAATGATAGAGCAATAGCTGCACTTATGAATGATGCATATATTCATCACACAGGGATGGCTTCTCTCTATAGACTTGCACTTATCGCTCACTCACTTTTTGAAATTTCAGGTAATTACCCCGTTATCCAACATGCTGACGATGGCAGCTAACGGCACGCACACCGGCTGCAGATCAGCGCAGCCAGGAACCTGCGTTGTATGAGTGCTTTTTATCAAAATGGAACGCCTTGCGTTCCAAATCGAGCAGGTCCCACTATCGTCGTCTGACCCGTATTGAAACCCCAAATCCAGAGAGCGATATCTGCTGGAAGCCATACAATAGAGCTGGCATTCCCGGTCGCTGGATCGTCAGGTCAGCAAGCTGTATTACGAGCGCTTGCCCGCTGTGTCAGGATAGATGTCGCCTCTTTTGATTCATGACTCTCAATAATTG
>NZ_JAHHPN010000153.1:0-1081 GCF_024606325.1 Endozoicomonas sp. ONNA1 | reverse complement strand
TACACCAGTGTTTGAATCAAAGCGTCAAGCACTGGGTTTCCTGTGGAGGTAGGGACAGCCTGTTGCTGATGCTGTGCTTTCTCCTTCTCCAACTCCTGCCAGCGATCAACAAGTTTAGCTGTGAACTCAGGGGATACTTGAGCCATGACAACGTAGGAATCACGCTGGTTTACGTGGTAGGTGTTTCGTTTAACCTCCCGACTACCTTCTCGTTGAACTTCCTCAATTTGAGTAAGTTGGATTAAACCCTTGTCCTGCAAGCTATCCATAGTCCGCTTAACGTTATCTGGTTCCTTCCATCTGCACCAACGAACGTTTCCACAATTTGAGTAAACGTGATTAACCCTTGAGTTGTTATGTACTGTTCCTCAATTTGAGTAACAGCTATCAAGCCCTTATTCCGCAAGACTTCCATAGTCCGCTTAACGCTATCTGGACGCTTCCCAGCAAGCTTAGCTATCTCAATGTGAGACATGGTTGTCTGTTGGTTTGGCTGGTGGTCTGTCTGTTGGTTTGTCTTTATTACTCCCTTTATTACTCCCACTCCTGTATTAATCAATAGTTGTAAGTAGGAGGAGAGTAGCTCTAGTAAAGCGGATATTTGAACTGCTCAGATTTGAGCGGTTTGTTAGCGTCAAAACAGCATGGCTGAAATTTCAGCCGATCTATTCCAAGTGGACTGTTCCTCAATTTGTGTAATAGCTCTCAAGCCCTCAGAGCCTCCCTAAGAGCTTTTCTATTTCGGTGGTGAGATACATAGGTAGGAGTGAGTGGGGGTTTTCTGAAGGGTTTTCCTTAAAGTGTATAGCTGCACCCCCAGTTCCCCACCAGCCACCTACAGCCCTCTCCAGTGTTCCCAAGGGCTACAGGTCAATCTGTAGGTTGTTCTGGTGCAATTCTGGGCTAGCACTATGTCAAATAACGCTAGTTCTAAAACTCTTCAAATTCTTCTTCAAACTCACATGAAAGAAGATAATAAGAGTTTACTTCTCTGACAACAGCTTCCTGCCTTATGCCTTTCCTAGAGCCCGCTGTGTCAGGATAGATGTCGCCTCTTTTGATTCATGACTCTCAATAATTG
>NZ_JAHHPN010000152.1:0-1224 GCF_024606325.1 Endozoicomonas sp. ONNA1 | reverse complement strand
GGGGGATTTGGATCAGGTGGAGAAGTCACTGGCAGAGGGAGTCAATGTCAATACCCTCATGAATGATGGTTTCAGCGCCCTGATATTGGCATCCGGTAAGGGGCACAAGGACATCGTCGTACGCCTGATCAACGCCGGGGCGAATCTCAACACCCGAACGATGGATGGCGTCACCTCGCTGTCGACCGCAGCCAAGATGGGCCATACCGACATCCTGAGACTCCTGATTGAAGCCAAGGCAGATCTCAACACCCAGGCTGCGGATGGCGCCACCCCGTTGTTCATCGCAGCCGAAACGGGCAATACCGACTGCGTGAAACTCCTGATCGACGCCAGGGCAGATCTCAACGCGCGGGTTGAGGATGACGGCACCCCACTATTCATCGCAGCCCGCAACGGCCATACCGACATTGTGAAAGCCCTGATCGAAGCCGGGGCGGATCTCAATAACCGCACTAAGCATTCCGCCAGGACTTTGGATGGTTCCACCCCACTGTTCATCGCAGCCCGGAACGGCTATACCGACATCGTGAAACGCCTGATCAAAGCCGGGGCAGACCTCAACTCCCCCACCAGGAATGGCGTCACACCGCTGCTCATCGCTTCCCAGAAGGGCTATACCGACATCGTGAAACTCCTGATTGAAGCCAGTGCAGATCTCAACGCCAGGACTACGGGTGGTGTCACCTCAGTGCTTATCGCAGCCAACAACGGCCATACCGACATTGTGAAAGCCCTGATCGAAGCCGGGGCGAATCTCAACGCCCGGACTGCGGATGGCGTTACCTCAGTGTATGTCGCAGCCCAGAATGGTCATACCGAGATTCTGGAACTCCTGATCGAAGCCAAGGCAGATCTCAACGCCTGCAAAAAAGATGGGCTCAATCCTCTGCTCATCGCAGCCCGGAACGGCCATCCCGACATCGTGAAACTCCTGATCGAAGCCAAGGCAAATCTCAATGCCCGGACTACGGGTGGCAATACCCCGTTGTTCATCGCAGCCCAGAAAGGCCATCCCGACATCGTGAAACTCCTGATCAATGCCGGGGCGGATCTCAACGCCGCAGCATCTGATGGCACAACCCCAATATCCATCGCAACCGAGATGGGCAATATCGACTGCGTGAACGCTCTGAACGAGACTGGGGCAAGGTAGGCAACAGAGGCAATGTTCATCAGAATGAAAAGGTAGAATGATTAAGCACTCACTCTTTGCGGCACCAC
>NZ_JAHHPN010000151.1:0-1481 GCF_024606325.1 Endozoicomonas sp. ONNA1 | reverse complement strand
AACAGAGGCCATCCAGACATTGCTGAACTTTGACCGCTCACTGGCCAAAGAGAAGGATAGATTTGGCAACACGGCTCTCCACATGGCTGCTTTTTGGGGTCACACAGAGGCCATCCAGACATTGCTGAACTTTGACCGTTCACTGGCTAAAGAGACGGATAACTATGGCAACACGGCTCTCCACGAAGCAGCTCGTAATGGCCGCACAGAGGCCATCCGGATATTGTTGAAAATTGAACCTTCCCTGGCCAAAGAGAAGAATAACAATGGCAATACGGCTCTCGACTTGGCTTGCCACATGGGTCACGAAGAGACCGCCAAGGTCTTACGGGCAGCCGTCGGCAACAAAGCGTCTCTTGTCCTAACAGACACCGTCAAGGCCGAGGTATTGTCGGACAGTGACCGATCCAGGCGCCTTCGGGATTTTCACGATGCTGCCAGCAGTGGCAACACAAGGTTGATCATGGAATTGCTGGAGATTGACCCCTCACTGGCCAAAGAGAAGGATGACGATGGCTGGTCGGCTCTTCACTTTGCTGCTGATAATGGCCAAACAGAGGCCATCCAAACATTGCTGAACTTTGAGCCCTCCCTGGCCAAAGAGAAGGATGATGCTGGCAGGACGGCTCTCTACTTAGCTGCTCGTAATGGTCACACAGAGGCCATCCGGACATTGCTCGACTTTGACCGCTTACTGGCCAAAGTGAAGAATAACGATGGCTGGTCGGCTCTCCACATAGCTGCTCTTAGAGACCAAACAGAGGCCATCCAGACATTGCTGAACTTTGACCGCTCACTGGCTAAAGAGAAGGATAACGATGGCGAAATGGCTCTCCACTTCGCGGCTGAACAGGGCCAAACAGAGGCCATCCAGACATTGCTGAACTTTGATCGTTCACTAGCCAAAGAGACGGATAAATATGGCGATACGGCTCTCGACTTGGCTATCGAGCTTGGCCACAGAAAGTGCAAGAAACTTCTTGAAGACTATGGAGCCCAACCATCGGGCAGCCTTCAACAGTGAGCAATAAAATTGTGCGGAGAACCGATTCTTGATTATTTCAAACCTCCACCTCATACTGCGCCAAACCCGGCGCAGTACCTTTGATCTCCCCATCCTGAATAAACTTCTTTTCACCAACGTTTCTCGACTTTAGTTTTCAGCTAGCACGCCGAGAAATAGCTGCATCAATTTTGGGAGAGACTAGTGCAGCTAAGCCTTGATATCCATACAGCTCCCCGTTCATCCTGAGCGGAGTCGAAGGATGTGGACTCCGAACCAACAATCAAGACCCTGCCAATTACCCTTAGCGCCCTTCGACTCCGCTCAGGATGAACGTAGATTGTTCACATCAAACTCATTGAAGTGACGTACTAGCATAAGACTTATTCCAATTCGCAGTGTCAAAAAAACAGACTACCCTGTATAAACTCAGCAACCTAACCGGTCTGGCAATGTACAGCTTTTACACCTTTCTACA
>NZ_JAHHPN010000150.1:0-2103 GCF_024606325.1 Endozoicomonas sp. ONNA1 | reverse complement strand
AAGAAGGCAAGTTAAAGCGTATGTGGTTTTTGGTGCAGTTACTGAAAGTGATCGAGCTGGATAAACAGGCTGGTTGCATGAAGCTAAGCTGCAACGCTGTAGCGGGTGAAATTATCGTTGAATGCTCCCGAATGAAATCACTTCCAGCCCAGCAGGATGCCTTTGAAAAACTAATCATTGCGTTAAATGGTTCGTGTAATCTGGATCTGGAATTGGAGCAGGTAGTCATTTTTGAAGGAGATCAGTGGGACTTTAACCTGCTTGCACAACGCCTTAATCGTGATATTGAGACAGAAGCCGATAGATTCGCTTTTCAACATTGTCTTTTCTCAATGTTTTATGATCATAGTTTGTACATTACTTCCAATTGCCACATTTCTCTGGCCTGCGACCAGCTATTAAGAAAACACCAACGACAGTTTATTGAACATTGTCGACGGTTGGGTGAATCAGAGGACGATCTTCGGGAAGTATTCATGAGTGACGAGATCGCTGAGGACACCCGCAGAGAACTTTTACAGCATCTTTTATTGATAGATCCGGAACATGCTATTCCATTGTTTGTGCCAGTGTATCCCCATCTGGAAGGTCAATACTATGTTATCAAACCATCCTGCAATGCCAGACTGGAGTTTGATGTCCCTCCGGATCAGTCACTTCCGGATGATAAAGAAAAGGTCAGGAATATCCTGCTTCAGAATGGGCTGTTGTATGCCAGCGAAAGGGTTCGAAATGATAAGGACGTTGTATTACCCACTATTGAAGTCTATCCAGATGACCTGAAATATGTGAGTGCAGAACTGAAGGATGATAAAAAAGTCGTCATGGCCGCAGTTACTCAGGATGGTAGCCAGCTGGAATTTGCCAGCCCAAAGCTTCAGGACAATAGAGAGGTCGTCATGGCCGCCGTCACTCAGGATGGTATTAACCTGGTTTATGCCAGCCCAAAACTACAGGATGCTAAAGAGGTCGTCATGGCCGCTCTTGCAACCTATTCAGAAGCTCTGCGTTATGCCGGCGAAAATGTACGCGGCGATAAAGAAGTTATTCAAAGCGCAATGGCTGTTGATATTGATTGTTTATGTTATGCCAATGAAACGTTATTGAATGATCGAGAGTATATGCTGGACTTAATTGAACAGAACCCCTGCACCTTCAATTTTGTTGCTTCTGATCTTGAAAATGATGAAGCTTTTATCGAGGCAGCAAGAGAAAGAAACCAGGAAGTACTTAAATACGTCTGGTAATCTGCGAATAAGGTCTTATCTATTCTGACAGTGCAAACAAACCGTGTTGCCAGCTTATTGCCGTTCTTTCTACGTTCTTTCTATTGCGTTCTTCTGGCTGACCGGTGAACTTTATAAAAATATCATGGTCAAAAGTAAACTAATTTATTTGTGCGCTAGCGATTAAATCATGGATGAAGGTTAACATGAGGAGGGATACCATGATGTTACCTGCTTGTTTTAATAAACCTGCTCATCAAACTCTGGCAACTCAGCCAGTTCAGAAGACCGGGACTGACAGTTCAGACAAAGGATACCTGAGTGATCGTAATAACAGTGACGTTACGATCTGCCAAACGGAACTCACCAAGCGCACCTGCCATTTATCTGTTTCAGGTCAGGCTGCTGGCTATTCAGCCCACGTCCGGAAAGAATTGGGGGGCAAGGGAATGTTTTTGCAGCGCATGCAGTCAATAGGACTGCGTGTCCCATCGTTCCAATGTGTTACAGCCCGAATCATCAACGCTCTTGAACAACTTCCCCTGGATACCCATTGTTTACCGCGCTATCTCCCCGGGATTGTCACTGTGCCGGGGTCAGAGAGCAGCCTGACCAACATCCGGGAACACCTGAATACCTTGCCACCTTCAGAGCACAGCAAAAAGGATGAATGGCTGGCGGGCCTGGCGCAATTTGTTGCCAGTAGTGACTTTTACGAACAGGTTAAAGACTCTGAAGTAGCCCAACACATCAGGGATCTGCGCTGTCAGCTGGACGAAAAGTCCACATCACAGCCGGTGATTGTCCGCAGTTCTGGTATCAACGAAGATAACTACGGCGATGCCCAGGCGGGCAAATACCTCTCTGAAGCTCAGGG
>NZ_JAHHPN010000149.1:0-1616 GCF_024606325.1 Endozoicomonas sp. ONNA1 | reverse complement strand
CTCCCACGCTCCAGCGGTTATGGCAAACTCCCGACATGCAGGTACAACTACCTTGAAAAATACCGCCTGGGTGGTGCCACTATTGCCTTGTTTATGCCTCGCTATTCAAAGGAACGTAAGTCTGCCGTATTACAGAAACTTCTGCCTCCAGATAACCGCTCTGTAACTGGTATGGCAAGAGAGCCATTGAGGAAGACTGCATATGGTCACCACCGGGAGTAAACCGTTCTTCAGTTCTTAGGATTTGAAGCTGGCGGAAATACGCGATTTCAGGCCAAAGCTGATAATTTTCAATGTGACAGAAGGCCAAAAAAAGTTGCCAAACCCATTGTGCTCCGGGACCTAAAAAAACGACATGGAAGAAGCTGCACCATTGTGCATGCAATTTTCTGATTTTAAGAGTCCAGTACGATACTCTCTTTTTTCAGTTTTAACAGGGGTAACAAAAGAGTTAAACAAAACACCTATTGACCAATCGGCTTTATAGTCGATACTTGAAGCCGTTTTAATGGGAATATCTTTGGTGTTTAAGCTATACCCAAATGTTAACAAGTCCTTCTCATAGGCTGCATCGAAACAATAATGCCATAGAAAAGGATTGACCGGATAAGAAGTTTTTCCACTCTTCAGGTCATTCCAGGCACTATCGCAAAACGCCTTACCCTTCTCATCGAGACTTTTAATGGAAAAATCCTTGCTAATACCCAACTCTAATGCTGTATAGTCAAACCCTGCAGTAGCAAGAAAACTGAGTGTATTTTTGGGAGGGCGATGTTCAATATAGTGATTGATTTCTTGTACTTTTGTAATCAAGGGCTCAATTTTCCGGGTGCAGGTATTATAATCACCGGTTCCGTTTCTGCCGTCTGGTAAAGGGAAGCCTTTAGGAAAACATGACGCCCGGTTCAAATATTGGCTTATTGCCTGATCAAGCCCTAAGCCCAAAAAACTTTCTGCATTAAGCTTGTATGTCTTGCTGCTTATCTTAACGGTGAAATCCTCATTCTTATCCACCTCATAAGCAATCTGTGTAGAAGCACCGCCCAAGTCAAGAACACCTACCGTGTCTCCCTGTAATTTTATGCGCGAGTTGTCGTAATTCAACGCCAGCCAGGCATAAAGCCCCTCTTTTTTGCCTGTTATTGTCTCCACTTCAATGGTGGATGAAGGAAAGTTATCTTTTAACCATTGTTCAACTTCATCATTCAGGACTGCTCTTTTCTCAGGTCTGATTTGCCGCATTCCCGCGGTTGAATAAAAATAAATATTATTTATGTTTTCATCGATCACTGAAGCAAATAGCCCCTGAAGATATCCATCCAGACTATCTACCTTTTCCTCCTGAATGCCTCCTTTTTTTTTGCTGGACGTTTTTTTCTCAATAACAGGAATTCCGTTGGCTGGGTCCAGGGAATATTCATAGATATGCAGCCTTGAACCGGTACTGCCCGCATCAACCACTGCAGTTTTCTTTATCGGTTCAGAACCATAACCTGCGATTGCTACTGAGCACGAAATTGCAAAAATACTGGCTAACTTACCTGATAGCATAATAGTCACACCCTATTTTTTTGGGGTTGAAAGCACTCACCATTAAAATTGATTAACAAAGCGGC
>NZ_JAHHPN010000148.1:0-6032 GCF_024606325.1 Endozoicomonas sp. ONNA1 | reverse complement strand
CTCAATTTCTTGCAATCCTCGCTACGGACGCTTAAGTCCGACAGGCTGCTAGGAACGTCATTCAGAGCGGTATTATCAGGAGGAATGAGCGATTGGGCAGCTTGGATAATACAATGGAAACCCCGTCTGAAAGCCTCTGTATTGTATTAAATATAAATTAATCTAATACACAAGTTGCTTTGTGTATCAAGCTCAATACGCTATCGTTATTGTGTATTAAATATTACAATTCTTAATACGAAAAATTTGTGTTGGATACGACAGACACAAAAGTATTTATGTATTAAATATTATGTCCTTTAATACACAAGGTTTTGGCATGACCCCATATATCCCTGATACGCTTCCCCTTCAAGATCTTGAGTTTAGCCGTCTGATCACATTGGTCGGTGAAGCTAATGCAGCCCTGGCTGAATACAGTGGTCTACTACAGGGAATCATTAATCCCGCGGTCATGCTGTCGCCCCTGATGAATCAGGAAGCGGTGTTATCATCCAGAATTGAAGGGACCCAGGCTACGGTTGAAGAGGTGCTTGAGCATGAAGCAGGTGCTCAATTTGACGAGAGAAAAAATACAGATATTCAGGAAATACTGAACTACCGAAAAGCGCTTATGCTGGCCCAGGAGTACCTGGCTGAAGGGCGAACGATCTCTTTGAGTCTCTTGTTGCAGTTACATCAGCTACTTCTTGACAGTGTTAGAGGTCAAGGAAAAACACCGGGTGCTTTTCGAAAGGATCAGAACTGGATTGGGCGAGCGGGCTGTACGCTTGAGACCGCAACCTTTGTTCCCCCGGACCCTATACAGCTAATGGATCATCTGGAAGCCTGGCATCATTATCTGGGCGAGAGTGATTTTGATGTACTGGCTCAGACCGCCATCGTTCATGCCCAATTTGAGCTGATTCATCCATTCAAGGATGGTAATGGCCGTATTGGTCGTTTGATTATACCGCTGTTTTTGTACAGTAAGCAGAGACTCTCCAGCCCTATGTTTTATCTCTCAGGTTATCTGGAAGCACACCGGGATGAATATTACGAGCGGCTAAAGAAGATTTCCCGGGAAGGCGACTGGACAGGCTGGATCGAATTTTTTCTGAAAGCCATACTTGTTCAGGCCAGAGATAATGTTCAGAAAGTAAAAGCGATCATGTCGTTATATGAAAAGACTAAAGTCAGGGTTCAACAAACGACAGGCTCAAAGTTCACGATGCAACTGGTGGATACACTTTTTGACAGACCCATTTTTCAAGTGAGCGACTTCGTCAAACGGTCCGGTATCAGTAAGCCTACCCTGCATGGTCTTCTGCGTCAGCTGCATGTGCCGGACGGCCCCATAGTAACGCTAAGGGAAGGATCTGGCCGTCGCCCTGCTATTTATGCATTTCCAGAACTGCTTCGTATCTGTGAAGGCTTGTCTGGGCACTAACGTCAGTTTTTGAGGCTCGTTCTCTGCCCACGGGCAGCTTATAAATATAAACGGGTATGGTTTAAACTGCCTGCTGAGTTCACTGCCGCACAGGCAGCTTAGAAATCTGATGAATGAAGATAGGGAAGGCATAGCTAGTTTAGTGCGTTGAAAATTATGGTGCATAAACCTAACTCCAGCTGTTCTGGTCGCAACAGAACCGTATAGCTGCCTTTTCATGAAAGTTGCTCCGAAAATAGAGCTTAAGTCTTCTGAAGAAAGGCGTCTCAGAAAGCTGGCTTCTGCAAATACTGGCAGTCTACGCGTCGCCCGTCGTTCGAAAATCATTGGCTAGTGAGCAAAGACATACACATGCGGAGTGGCTAAAATTTCTGAAACTGATTGATAGGCTCCTAAGGACAAAGCTCTTCATCTGATCTGCGACAACTATTTTATGAGTTACTGAGTCAACTCATCAGGCTTCTTCCTGATGCTGTCTTTAAGCACTTCTGAAGCCATTCGGTTGATCTGTTTGAAGTCGTGCTCGGTCAGAAACTCGAACTGTTTTTGCTTCCTTTTACTCAACTTGCCTTTATTGTCGAGAATAATCTTGACCATCAGGCGGAGCTCTTTAGCTGACAGATCAAGAAAGTCGTCCAGAGCCCGGTAGAGGCGGTCGGCCAATACCAGAGTGTCAATCTCTTTGGGCAGCAGATGTTCAGCTACATCGCCAATAACTTCGCAAAGCCATTGACAATAGCGAGTCAAATCCAGATACCTAAACAGGTGATCTGTTTCTCCTTCTATGGTGATGTGTCCGGCTTCATCAATGTAATAGTCTGTCTGGGCGCATATGGCTTTGGATAGCAGATCCAGTGTTTGATAATAGTCCTGTTGACGGTTCAGAATCCCGCCGGATACCGGCAGAATAATGCCCGGTTGCAAAATACCGGATTTTGCCAGTACATCCTGGATCAGGTAACGGCTGATCCGGCCGTTGCCATCCATAAACGGGTGTAGATAAACAAAACTGGCTGAGAGAATTCCTGCCCGAACACTGGCTGGAATGTCCGACTCGGCCAAGCGTCCTGACATGGCAAACCAGTCATCCATCAGGTCTTCAATATTTTCAGGGCGGGGTGGAGGCAAAGCCACGCCCTGGGGACCGGGGCCGCCTATATAGTTTTGCTCAACCCGGTAGTCAGGTTCCTGCTGGTGGCCATCCTTGATGATGTTCTGGATTTCAATCAACCGCTCTTTGGTCAGTGGTGTCTGACCTGCCATTTCCAGTGCCCGGCCAAAACGAATGTATTTGTCGGGTGTGATGTTTTCTGATTCAATTTCTGAAGAGGTTCTGGTTTCGTAGGTGGTCAGGAAGCGCGAGGCTCTGGTAAATACTTCTTCATCGTAATCTGTCAGTGCGCTGTTTATACAATGCTCCAGTCTGGCGTTGGACTCTTCACGCAGGGCATCCGTTTTTTGCACCAATGGCAGGAATCTTCTGTGTCCCGGTAAATTGTTGCGCAGACAGTATCGTCGAACATTAATGGGGTGAGCGGTAAAGTAGCGCTCTTCATCAAGAACCGATTCATATTTAACGGCTTTGCAGTCAGGTAATGGCAACAGGGTTTCCGTAAGGTACTCATACCAGAACCACAGACGACGACCCCAGCGGCTACTGGGGCGCTTCTGGATGGTGGACTGAATTTGATCTTTTGCGCCTGTTTGCAGAAAAACTTGCCGGAGATAGGCTGGGTTAGCACCTTCATACTTCAGAGCAAACAGAAGATGACCTGTCAGAGTCTCTTCTGGTCTGGCGGAGTCGGGAAAATTCTGTTCAAGAATCTCATGCCGCTTTACTTGATTGGCTTTGGTCCCCAGTAAGCCTCCGGTGTAGGAGCGAACTGAGTGAGGTATAACTCTCAGCTGATAATGTTCTTTCAACCATTCATAGCCAATGGGGGTTGGCATAAATCGAGCCTTTTGATTGAGGGTAAAAACTAAATACTGCCATAAAAAACTAAATTTACCCCAAAAAAATGCCTGAAAAATAAATATTGATCCACATGAATGTACAGATTATGTGCCAGAGGTTTGCAGCAGAACTCCGATTTCCCAGGATGGGGTAACCAAACTCGAAACGGGTCTAAGATCAGGTAGTCACGGGTACTGAACAATCTTTAGAAAACATAAAGGATCTTGTCGGCTTCCACCACAATGGGTTCGTTGGGGTCTTTCATGACCTCTCCTTTGATAATGGTGGGGGAGCCAAAGAGCAGACCCTTTTTGGGTATATCATCATTCCTGATATGAATCTGGATTTCTCCGGTTTTATCCCGAAACAGGTAAATCGAACATTTCAGTTTCTTGATGATTTGTCCGGAAAGTTTCACCAGTTCCTCATCATCTCCGTTCTCAATCACCTGATCGATGCTCTGCTTTTGATAGTGATGGGCTTGTGCAGAAGCGGGTGGTGATGGCAGAGGCAAGTCGTTTTCTGAAAAGGCGGGCAAGGACAACAAGCAGAGGCCGCTGAAGAAGAGTCCTTTCATAAAAATTATCCTTAGAGTGTCTATTTTTCAGGATAGCTCAGCTGGATAGCTGTCTGTAACCATCGTCTTTGAATATTAGTGGGGCTGCCTTCAAACAAAAGTCCAGTTGCTGAACGTAGCAGCCTGCCCCTGGTACCTGCCTCTCTCATCGTAGAGGTTCCAGACCAGCGCCTGCTCAATCATGAACCGTCTTCCGGTACTGGCAATACGGATACCTGAATAGTTTTTGATGTAGCCGCGTTTAGTGACTTCTCTTAGCAATCTGCCCCGCTCTTCCCTGTTGGGCTGCTCTGCAGAATGTCTGGAAGGCAGCTGAGTCAGAGTGTTCCAGTCCATTTCAAAAAGAGACTGGGCACTCAGGTTCCCGTAACAGAAGATCGGATCACTTTCTGTGCCGTGAGATAGTAGCACTGACGGGTGTTCATACAATTTTTTAGCCAGTTTGGGGTCATTCAGGGGCAGTCCGCAAAGCAGCTGACCCGTCAGTGTAAAGTAATTACTGGCCATCAGCAGGCTTTGTTGCTGAAGAAAAGGATCGTGCAGCGAGATCATGTTTTGCCTTGTTGCGACAGTGGGTAGCGGGAAAGTAGAATGGAAAAAAGCCTAAACGCTCATGGCTCAGTCGTAAAGTAGAGTTTTCCGGCCGTTTGTTGGGAGGCTGTCTGGATATAGGGTCAGACTATCTGGATTTAAAAGCGTTCCAGAAGAGATACCCTCATGATGGCATCGTACTGTTCCCGGAGAATGCAGAGTTCTCGCCTATTGCTTTGATCAGAGCGTTGTTGGGATTGAAGTACAGAGGCAGGATTCAACAGACGTTGATCTGAAGCAGAAGGGCTTTTTGTATTAATTCAGGGGCACACAATATCCAACGTTGGGAAGTAGGTTGAGAAGCGCCCCTTATCCCTTGTGATCAATCGTCCTTTTTCAACGCTTGCCTGTGCTCCAATAAAAAATCAGACAATACGACGTTTTTCTTACCTCCCTTGCGACGATATTCAAGGTGCTTTTTTGATGCCAGAAGTAAAGTTCTATGGCATGGAGCCCTGAGAGTAAGTCTAAGATCCTTGACTAAAGACAAAGTACCTTCAACCGTATGTAAAGGCGCCGGAAACTATTAGACCACTTTTACAGTGTATGGCACTCTTCCAGATACTGTTAGCAATACTATCCTCCGTGTTAGTTTTTTTTTGGAACATTTAAGAGAGAGTATCCTCTAACTTTATTGTTGTATTAATAAAACTTGTCGAATATGGAGGTAACTATGGCACCTATCGAGATCAAATCGACTCAATCGACTCCAGAACAAATGGTAAGACAAACTTACCAACTTGACATCAAAAACCCGGAATGTGCCGGGGCAGCCTTTGGCCTCACTGTTGGTTGCCTTTTGGGGCACCCTGGTGATGGTTGCATTCTGGGATTCATAGCTGGCTGTCTTTGCAAACACTCCTATACCTCCATCAAAATTTATGAGCGAGATGTTCAAGTACAAAATATTGAAGCGCAAAATATTGAAGCGAAAAAGATTTCCAGAGAATGAGACTGGAGAGAGCTTTGGAATGAAGTTCAGACGGGCTATAAGCCTGTTTGAGCGAGTTGGGCATAGCGAGGTGAGCCGCAGCCAAACCATGGTAATTCGCAGCTAAACCATTGGAACTGAATGACTGATCATGGCCGGATCACAACATATTCGCTCTGAGTATTTATAAGCCCTGTCACTGTTCTCCATGGCCAGAGTATAGGTATTCCGGTTGGCTATTCCGGTTGGCATTGCGGAGGCAGAAACATTCTGACATTTGATTCTGAGTATCGTTAGCTTTGCCCGCTGAGCTTCCAACGTTCAAGATTTTGTCTGAAACGGACGCTTTTGACATAACGGGTCATTAAATTAAAATCTTATTTACTATCGACCATGTATTGTTACTGAGGGGGAGAAATTAAGATACAGAACCTTCATGCTCCCGAAGTTTTGCTACTATCACTGAACTAATATTATTCCGTCATTGCTGAAGCTGCCGCTTTGTTAATCAATTTTAATGGTGAGTGCTTTCAACCCCAAAAAAATAGGG
>NZ_JAHHPN010000147.1:0-1375 GCF_024606325.1 Endozoicomonas sp. ONNA1 | reverse complement strand
CCGGGTATCAGGAAAGTGCCAATACCTTGCTGGCAACCTCGATCCATTATTTCAATCTGGCTTCCCGGCAGATAGCCGATGGTGACCCTGAGAGAGGACAAGATAACCTTATAAAGGCACTTGAGTCTGTGGAATCCGCACTGGAGAAATATCCCGAGACTGCAAGCGCTTGCTCGCAAAAAGCGCACTGCCTCAGAATGATGAATTACAAAGAAGAAGAGTGGGAGGAATGGTTCAAAAAAGCCAACGTTCTTGACCCAGGCCGGGTAGACAGGTTTAAAGCTTACGACGACTGGCGAATCATCGAAGCTTCTGCTGTTGAGAAGGTAAAAAATCAGGCACTGCGAACATAAGCGCCTGCGGCGAAAATAAGAGTCTGACCAATGAGCCAGAACTGTTTCATTCCAAAGGGCCAGGTAATTAAGGCACTTCCATGAACTTCTTTGTCCGTTTGCTGTCTCAAGAGCATAAAGAGGGGTTACTTTGCCATGAGTTTCGGATTACCACCAGCCTATGGTTCAACATCGCAACCGTCACAAAACCACTTGCCTGATGCTCATCAGGACGGAAAGCCTACATCTGATTTAAACCCGAATGCGCTTCCGTTTGTTCCTCGTGGTTCGAGGAGCGATCAGTCTTCTGACACGCTCCCAACTATTCGCCGTCGGCGAACCACTGCCCACAGGGCACCTTCTTCTCAGAGGTGGCACCGGTCAACCAGAAAGAAATCGCCTGAAGCGGCTGAAAAAAAAATCCATGAAGCATACAAAGCACTGAAAAACCAACAATTTACCCATGCAGAAGACAAATTCCAGGCTACCTTGCAAGAATATCGGGGCCAACTCAGCGAGGCCGACTACCAAAGCTCAGTCATAGGACTGGCAAGATCGCTGAATGAGCAAAACCGGGAAAAGCAAAAAAAAGCCTTTTATCGTCTGGAACAACTTCGATTGAGAGGATCATTGACTCCATTAGGGGCTTCCACAACTCCTAACCTTGACGTGACCCTGAGCCGCTGTGAACAAGCACTTGGATTGCTTTCGGATGCTGAAACACGACTGATAAGACTGAGAAATAAAACAGCCGATGCTGATGAAGAGATCCTTTGCCAGAAATCTCACAATTTTGACGCTGATATTACCAATGCCCGACTTTGGAAGTTGATGGGAAAACACCAGATGAGTGAAACACTGATGGTGAACATGAAAACAGAGCTGACCAGAAAGCTACTATCGAATCCAAGCACTGCTACTGCAGAAACCCTCTATAAACAACTCCGTATCGTAACTCTTGCCCTGGTGCGACTCTTGCAGGAGAGAAGCCTGTATGAATGGGCTGAAGACCTGCTGCTGGACATGATTGGCAAGCGACCCAA
>NZ_JAHHPN010000146.1:0-15623 GCF_024606325.1 Endozoicomonas sp. ONNA1 | reverse complement strand
GCATGATGTATATCAATGAACTGACGCTGGAAGACATCAAATACCAAAAGGGCGATGATGAAGTATGGCAGTCCATGCTAAGAAGTAAAGATACAAAGGTTGCCGCTCTTGTTGAGAAAATAAAATCAGCTTGGTACCGGGTTTATGAGACAACTGATGCACGTGAGGCTAGCACAACCTTCGAGAATCTCCGTTGCCGGGTTGTTGATCCCAGGGTAACCGTGTCAACAAGCTGGGAAAGACTGACAACCCTTAGCCCATCCTTTAAAAGAAGATATCAGGCTGAAATGGAACGTTGCCGACGCTTTTATGCCGTCATCAGGCCTCCCCAAGGCGACAGTACCCCAGAATGAAATCAGAAAATCTGGAAATCATAATCGAGCCAGATGCGCAAATCGTTTTCTTCTTTGCGGATGGCTTTTCGTAATGCCTTATCATTTTGATAAAGGCCGTACTTCAGCTTGAATTTCAAACCTTCCAACACTGTCTTTGGAAATGCATAAACCAGATGAATGTCGTGTTCGCGTTCTGCAACCGCTATTTTTTGGCCGTCTGGAGCGCTGACTTCCATGCCGGAGCCATAATAAAATGCATAACCGGCCTTCAGCCCTTTGAGCCAGGATTCTGAAAAATTATAGGCAAGGCCCATCATCCATGCTGTTTCACCGTCGTACAACATATCTTCAGCAGAACCGGAAGTGTTAATATCCCAGGTTCCGTGGGTGTTTGCTCCAAAATCATAATAATAAGCACCAGGTGGAGTGTAATGGGTGCCAGAAGCTTTTGCGCTGGATGGCGCTTTAAAATGGCTGACTCCTGCACGAAAATGCCATGAACCAGCCATCAGCCCCCCGTGAAGATTGATAACACTGGCCTTATCATCAAATAATGGTGAACCGCCCCAGCCTGTACCCTCCCAAAGACGACCACTTTTTTGGGTTTGATAATAGCTACCCCCCAAATTAATTTTTAGATTCTGTCCTGCGTAAGTGGTAAATAAGATATCGCCGTTATGTGCCTGTAAAAATTCTTTGGCAAAAGCATTGCGATATTTAAGCCGCAATTCACGCTCATGGGAAAACTGAAGTGTATAGATAGCTTCAGCACCTATGATGTAATCAATTTTCTCCCCGGAAAAGTTCGTCAGACTATGAAAACCAGCCTGATTTCTAAGTGACATCTGATCAACCAGGGCCAAACCGATTTTCAGGTTTTCAATCGTGCCTTTGAGGTTATATCCATTCCAGTTGCTGGGAACTGTTCTTGAGCTGGAGCCGGAAATCAGTCCGGTACGTAAATTCTGACGTCCCGCCTTAAAGCTGACTGACCGGTCTTCGTATGTTGACGGTAATTTTACTTCGATATAGGCTTGTCCCAGCTTACTGAACCCTTCATTATCACCATTTAAAAGCTGATATGAATAAGCATTCTCTTCGGGCATATATAACTTGACAGCACTGTAGAAACTGGCTCCTAATCCCACCACTTCTCCCAGACTGGAACTCAAATCAAGCGATAAGCCTCCGGTCCAGGCTCCGAGTGTCGAGTCTTTTACGGTGTTGTGTACATCATAGTATACAGTCCGAAGCTTTCCGCCTAATGCCGTATTACTAATAAAGGAAGAGTTATCGGGTAATGATTCACTCGATAAAACTGCAGCAGTCCAGAGTCCTGAAGCAAGAAGCGCTGATGGTTGTAAACCTGATTTTAAGTGCATATTAAAACCTGCTAAAGAGCCGTCATGGATTGAACGACAGCCACCCCTTCACATTTTCCGTGACAACCCGATGACTGTCAGCTTGCTTAATAACAAAGTCCGACACCCAGGCACCGACCAACCAGATTCAATTTTTCCTTCGATATGATTGATCAGACGTTCAGGCACTCTGAAAAATGCCTCATGAATCAACCTGACCCAACTTGCTGCACAGAGCTCGTCTGTGAGTTTTGGTCAGCTGCATGATCTGCTTTAGACGACTTTTTCTGTGCACTGGAGAGGGCATTAAATTGGCGTCCCAATGATCGTGCTGCCCCAATCCAGATAGCAAAAAACAGCAGTACGATAACGGCTACGTAGGGAGCGATAGCCACCAGTGAGCCCAGGGAAATTATTAATACTTGCTGTATGATCGAACCTGTCGATTTGCCGGTCGGGTTACCAATAACGTCAACTGCCGCCTTACCTTTCACTTTTTCTTCAGGATCAAGCGGGATGTAGCTCATTTCCTTAGTGGGGTCGAACAAAGAGTACTTGGTCGATTTACTCATGATGTTTTGTATCCCCCCCAATATGACAGTGAGCATCAATGGGGTAATACCCAGTGTCAGAAATAAAATATCGGGTACGACATCCCTGAATAAAACAAAACAAAAAAACAAAGATCCGGTAATCAATAAAACCACCGGGGTGCACAGGGCAGCCACTGTCCAGCCAAATCGACGGATAACATTATTGGTAAAAAACAACATCATGAGAATAGTCACAATGCCTGTACAGGTGGAAAATAACCCCATGAACTGGTTGTACTCATTAGGGTTTGGATATTGCATGCGCAGCTGGTGTTTCCAGGTAACTTCAACCATGTTGATACAGACACCATAACTGATGACCAAAAGAGCAATACAGAACAGGTATTTAGAATGGATAATATGCAGAAAACTCTCTTTCAGGGATAACGATAATTTTTCCTTACTGGAAGCTACTATATCATCAGGCTGATAAAGCCTTGAATCTGTCAGTACATAGCGATTGATCCACCAATAAATCACCATAATCAAAATGCCACCAATAGTAAGTACACCCGTCATTAAATTCAGGGAGTGCTGCCAGGGGTCAATACCCTCCGCAAGATTTCCACGAGCTTGTGAAGCGTAGTAGACAAACAATCCGGCAGTAGGTAATGCCAAATTCCCCATCATGCCGAAAAGCGCATAAAAGCGTTTAGATTCTGAGATGCGGTTAATATGATTGGCGAAGCCCCAGAACAGCAAAGACAGACAGACACTACCCCAAAGCTCAGACATGACGTAGAAAAGAGAAAACGTCCAATTGCGCATAACTGCAATAAGCCCCATAAACCCACTCGGTAAAATACTCTGCAAGTAATCTGCAAACTCTGTTGGGTGTAGCACTTCACGGGCTGGATAAAGAACCAGTGCAAAAAAACAAAAAAACGACAGAAAACTTGATACAACTAAATAAAATAAAGAACTCCTTTTAAATACATTACTGAGTTTTGCATATGTAATCGTGAATATTATCGCAAAAGGTACATTCACCCATAACTTCAAAAAAGGGATTATCTCTGCCCCCGAGCCGGCACCAGTAACAACCAGAGTGTCTTTCGTGTCTCGCAATATGGTGTAATTAAAGAGTATCAGGTAGAACATCAGAATCATCGGAATAAGCTTTTTAAGCTCAAAGACGTAGACAGGCCAAAGCCTGCCTCTCCATTTACTGAATTCGGTATTGTCTGACATCTGATTATCGCCCTGTGACTGATAAATTCTGAAACAAACTCACTTTATCTAGACGAAAAGGTTAAATACGACAACTTTTTTCTACTATATTCATTAGCAAAATCGAAATGAACTCAGGCTCAATCGAGGCGAAAGCTCGTTCTCATGATCTCCGTGGGATTTTATTCCTGATCCTTTTCGAAGACACATATATGAGCTGTCGCGCTGGGACTCTCGGGGTCGAAAAGTATGGGAATCCTAACTTACACGACACTCTCTACAGGTCTTGGAGCGGTCGAATTACGGTGAAGCTCAACAACCAATATCTAAAACCGGTTTTACAATCTTTCAGGTGACTAATGAAGAAAATGACGGTGAACTTGATCATCACGTTGCTACTATCTGGTCAATCTGCTTTTGGGGCAGAGAAGCAGGATGATGACGAACATCAGTTTTACATAACAGATTATCTTAAGACAGGCGTCGCCTGGGGACTAATCCCCCTGGGCTCAGAGGTAGCTGTCAGTTCTCTTGAGCACTATCTAAAGTCTTATAAATCTGATTTTCTGGGTAAGCTACTGGACATTCACAAAAATAATGTGCAAAGAGCCATGAGCCAACACCTCACTGATAATATCAGTGCCCGTCTGGAAAGTATCAGTTATAAAGCACTATCTGATAGTCATGTAACCAAGAAGACTGATGAACTGCAAACAGATTTGCTTTATCGCTCGCTATCAACTTTTTCAATATTGAGTTTTCATGCGCAAAAGGCCAGAAAAACCTATTTCCGGCTACTCGACATTATTGACACTGTGTCTTCCTCCGCAAGCCTGGCTATGGCGAGAGGCGATGAAGATACGGCCGCAGCATTGATGGCATTTAATGCCCAATCTATGGTTTACCTTCATCCGGAGACTAAAGCCCTTGACGTTTTCGACAGTGTTTACGACAGCTTCAGCCGGGCCATTGACTGGCGTAAGCACTCAGGTTTCAGATCTCGAATCACATACTACCTGAAAGCTATGGATCCGCTGATGAAACAGTCGGCCATTATGGGTCTTAGATATTGCAACATCCTGAATCAGTGGAAAGTGAGTAATGTTGATTGTCACCAATATGAGAACGAGGCGATAGATGAGCTGAAAGTTCTTGCCTCTAATTCTAACACCGGTGAAACAGGGTTTATTAAGTCACTGCTCAAAAATGTTTCGAAAGATCAAATCAGAAACAGTATTTTTATTTTAGGTGTTTCTGTGCCCGGAACTTTCCTTTATTTTGTTGATAAACAACATCCCGCTGTTATAGCGATCGCTAAACACTTTTCCAAAATAGTCGGACTGTCAACTACAAAAGAAAATATGGAACGCTTCGCTTCCCAGTCAAGGCGCTCCCTTGAAAACTGGGGTGCTATTAATACCGGGTCTTCGGTCAACAGAACATCCGGTATCTCTGAGTATACCAACCAGTATTTCAGCACTTTGCAAAAAAAAGCAGGGATGATCCTGGCTGAGCAACCCAACTTTGCCCGGTCAAATAGCCAGAGGGCGCTGGAAATACTGATTATCCACTTTGCAGATGCCTACAGAACTCCCTCCGAAAAATCCCGTATTTTAGCCGGTGCCCTGGTGCAGAATTATCGGGAGATCGTTGAAGTCAATGCCGGGGACACACTCATGAGAAGCCTTTTGTTGGCTTATCAGCCCCTTAAATCTGCATCTGAAGTTAATGAGATCTACAAACAGGTTGAAATTCTTGACCCTCATTGTTTTGACTTTGAAGGGTACAAGAAGCTTGCTGAGAGTTGGGCCAAGGCGTCTTTGGATGACGTGAAATCTGTTGCCTCCCATTCAAAGATAACCAATAACCAGACGGATAGTTGCCCCGCAGAAGGCTGCCCCCCCGAAGAGATAAATAGACCCGAAGAAGATTCTCCATTCTATTACCACTATTTGCCTGACAGAGAGACTGTGGCGACAGCAACAATACATGGTGCGGCTCTCGGGTATTCATTGATAACCGCTCTGATCAAGCCTCTCACAATTAAGAAACTTACACCAAAAGCCAGTGGACTTTATCGAGTGGAAAAAACTGAACCTTTCTGGCAAGTGGCCAGTTATTACTTCCTGCTATCGATGATTGAATTCGGACTTCGTTCGGTGGGTGAGCCTGCAATTGTGCATCTGCAAACTGTGGTTAAAAACTGGATAGGCAGCACAACCGGCATTCTTGATCCGGAAGACCAAGAGATTCAGAACGAACTCGCCGCCAAGGTGAATGTTGTACACCGGAAACTCAGCATTGAAGCTCAAACCAGTCGCTCCTATAAGATGACGATGGAGGCCATGCTGGTAAAATGCTGGTTACTGGCGAGCACCCTTTTGACTAATCAGGAGAAAAACTACACAGACTCAGCCAGAGTCGTTGCTTACTCCGCTTATGTCCTCAGATATTATCATCCGGAATTTAAAACCAGCAGTACGGTCATCTCTGCCCTGGCAAATGCGCGATTGGGCAGTGCTCTTAACCAGCTACGACAAAAAAACCTGATGCCTCTTTATGCAAAACAGGTTTTACTTCACCTTGCCGAGCTGGATTCAGACTATGCCGACAAAACTATTAAGGCAAGTTATCTGGACATATTAAACAACTGGGGTATTGAATGTGATCAGGAGGATACAGAATATGCTCAGGATGTCCTGGATTCTTGGGCGGTTTATGGCGAATACATGCTTGGAATCACAGGCTTTGTAGTGCAGGCCTCACTGAAAGCTTATTTCCACTACGCAGATCTGGTTTCCCGCTCAATCGTCAACTTTTTGGCCAATATTTTTGAGTTCGGAACAACAGACCCTCTCAGAAAAAGAATTTATGCCCATTCTCGCAAGGCAATGCTGAATGTTGCGGCATCCCATAGCCAGCATGAGCAGATGGCAGCAGATTATGCCAACGAAGAGTTAACACAGTCCTTTCGACGTCAAAAATTCTACCTGGGCAAACCAGAGCTGGATGCCCGTACCCAGCTGGTACAAATAATTACGTCTGTCATTCATTGTTTTTCAGAAGCCCGTTTTTTAATAGCTGATGACGAAACAGAGAAAGCCACTGACCTGATAGCTTCAGGACTGGTCAGAGTCATTTTATACGCTCCAGATTTATCTGGAAATGATATCCATCTGAAAAAAGCATTGATCACCCTGACAGCTTCCTATCGTGATGATCTGAATGATCTGAGCGAAAATATTCTCAACAAAGTCAGTGAGCAATTAAAAAGTAAAGCTCCTGTTGATAGCGATATCTACTCTGACGGCATGATTAAGGCAAAAATAATGGAACAGGCTTGGTCAATGCCTGAGGAAGGTGAGAGTTGAGAGCATGGCGAATCTTCTGTATGGAGTGTTGAACAGTTTCAGCTCCACAGCCCCGGTATGATTGGGTGCTGACCAACCCATCCGGATACACACGACTAATGACGTAAAAAACAGCATCACCACGGGGCGTCAGTTTCTTTGCAGCCAGCTTTTCAAACTTGAAAGTTAGCCAGACTGGCTATAATTGTCCCTTTAATAAATCAAAAGAGCAACCAATGGAACACTACCGGGAATACTTTGTTCGGCAAATTTTATTCGTTGCTTACCTGCTTATTCTTTCCACAAAGGTGTCAGCTAATCACACATGTAACCACTGTGAAATACCAGAGCAGAAATGTGACTGCAAGAAGGTTGAAGCACTTGGTCCGGAAAAATCGGTTGATATAACAACACTGAGTTTGCAAAATCCCACCAGTATCACTCCCGATATTGAATTAGCCTCTCATCTCAGTAATGGGTTTTATCAGGCATTAATGCCAAACCCAAACATTGGCTCGCCTGAAACCCCTTCATTTACCGTGCTGTTGAACAAACAGTACGATCCAAGCCCAATGGCAGGCTATCTCAATGCCATGGGAGCTGTGTTGATAACAGATACTCAAAGTACTGAAATAGACCCAAATTTTGTATTTGCCATCCAAGACAGGGAAACCGTGCAAGGTGATATAGAAACTCTGGAGTTTCTGTACGCTACAACTTTTAGTGATCAACCGCTTAATGATTCGCATCATGAACTTATTCCTGAAGAAATAACTGAACTTGGTCAACAAATTCGTCATTGGATTAACAGCAATCTTCGACTGGAAATGAATACCTATCATTTTATTTATTTTCAAACGGAAGATTACAGCGAAGTAAAATACGGAATCTACGTCTCAGCAGGTGGAAACATTTATTTTATTGCCAGATCTGGTATTCATCAATTCAGGGATGGGGGGACTCTTTGCCTTCATCTACATGCAATGCTTTACCGTTTTAAAGTGCGGCAGGTTAGGTATGTAACAAACTGTTTTAGAAAGCGGTACTCACGACTTAAATCTGAGTGACTTTACTGCTTTCACTGTACCCCGGCTGGCGAAATAGCCTCGAACCCCTCCAGCAACCCAACCCGTCACTTCAAACTCAAAACGGTCAAAAATTTGTAGTTTGAAGGGTTTAGAAAAGCTTTTCAGCCCAAGCTAACAACCCCCCTGTATCTCAACAGAAGTCTCGCCCCCAACCAGCAACCAGTTTTCAATCAGGTCGGCAATAATATCCAAAGGCAATTTGTATCGCCCCCCCAGAGCGCACTCCCATAAAGTCAGCACCCTCCAGCCAGCGGCTTGAAGATTCATGAGGTTTCTTTTATCTCGCTGCTGATTCCCCGTAATTTTTTCCTTCCAGAATTCCGTTCTCGTCTTGGGCCACCTAAACACTGGACAATCGTGTCCATGCCAGAAGCAGCCATTAACCAGAATAACGGCTCGGTATTTCGGAAAAACAATATCGGGCTTTGCTGGCAGAGTTTTTACATTTAACCTGAAGCGGAAGCCTCTGGAGTGTAACAGCTTCCGAACCAAAATCTCTGGCTTAGTATTCCTGTTTCTGATTGCCCGCATATTTTTACTGCGTATGACAGGCGTATGAACATCTGTCATGCTGATACCAGAAACAAACCAATGCTATAGCTCAGGGAGTTCATGAGTAAGGCTCATCAACTTTGTACGAGCAACGTAATGTTTCATGACGTCAAGAAGGCATGCATAGCAACAGTGAATCGCATTAAAAACCCCATGGTCTACATGAAAATGTAACTGAATGCCCTCATCTGCAGTTTTCATCAACTCATATCTCTTAACCGACAAGTGTCGTTAGCCGAGTCAACCTAATAACGGTAAGATCACTGTGACCTGCCACAAAACAAACACCCACCCCTTACTCCTTCACTAACGATGAATAAAGTTCAGGCAGCTCATCCCATCCATAACCCGCTGTCAGGTCATCCCGGGAGACCAGCTTTAACTCAAAATGCACCTTACGCTGTTGCCACAATGGTATTTTCAAACGCAAGGCAGACCCCAGGCTAAATAGCCAGAACCACTCATCCGGATTGGCAAAAACCGGAGTACCTGTCTGCTTTTCCGTGAGGTTCCCCCTCTGCACCCGCTCCGCTTTGAGGATCGGATAAATATAGTCCACCCGTCGCTGAACACCATCATCGACATCCAGAGCCACTGCAAGGTAATGAGCTTCGGTAGCGATATGTTGCTGGACTTTCTGCCGCTCAAAGGCGATGAGCTTTGTGTGATAAAACCGGGCATCGCCGTTTTCAAACTGGTTGATATACTCCTGATTCCGGTCAGGCCCTAACTGGCTTGCCAGAATAGTCAGTCCCTGATAATGAGCGATGGAATAACCTTTACCCGGAATTCGTGCAGCATCCTCCACAAAATACCGTTCACTGGTCGCATACGGATATTTTGCCTCAGGAACCCCCAGTTTTTGTTGCAAAAAAACAGATAACCAATGACTCCCCTTATTATCAACCTGAGGTAACAAACTAAAAGCACCGATACCCACTTCATTAATCGCGACACTGTATGGGTTGTGTTCACAAAGCTGATTGAAATAGCCCGGATACAACACATAGGCACCAAACACCGGACGGGTTTTCACAAACCCTCTGTCATCAAACTTACTGCGATGAATCAGGGCATCCCGATAACGGTGCATTTGATTGATGGCATCGTCGGGCACCCGGTCGGGGCCTGAGCGGGTTCCCTGATCATCCGCCGGTGTCTCAATCTGATACTTGGCATCAAATAACCAGATAATCCCGGCCCCGTCAGGAAAGGTAGCCTCGAGCAAAATATCCGGTTTTTGAGTCACCAACCAGGTTCTGATCTGGTCGTCTTTCTTTCTGAATATCGGTTCATGAGCCAAACGGATTTTCACCCCGTCAGACCGTCTGAAATGAAAAGCTCCGGCCATCCCATCCTTCAACGAAACACGGATCCCAGTGCCTAACAGAGGTATCCGTCCACACGGAACCTCCTCAAAGCCCAGGTCCACAATAATCCTGCGTATCTCCAGAAAACACCAGACTTCGTACATCTCTGCCACGTTGCGCAAGGAGAGTTGATCGGCCCCATCCAGAAGCTCGAGATACCATTTAAGCTGTTGCCAGATTTTATAAACTTTCGCGTAACCAGGCTTTTGCTGTAATACCAACGACTCCCGCTTCAGCCCCCGGTATTCCCCAACGTCCCTGAAAAATGGCTGTTTCTGAAAATGCCGCAAAGCCTTCTGCCAACTTTCCAGCTCTTTCATAAAGCTGGCGGAAAAACGCACTTTACCCGATTCCGCCAGACACGCCAGCTGTTGAACCCGGGTAAGTCTGGTAATGCCATGACCAATCACCGCTTTAATAAAACGGTTTTCCGGCGTATCCACGTTGAGTTGCTTTTTGCTCAGCGTAAAAGACTTCTCATAATTTTTATTGGCCTTTTCCAGCGCCAGTCGCTCTTCCTGCTGTCTGGATAGCCTGCCCCTCAAACGGCTCATCGGAACGGTGTGCTTATGCTCCATCAACCGACTATGGGGTGCATTCACCACATGCTTCAGCCCGGCCAACAACTCCTTATGAAGGGATTCAAATCGTGCAAACCACAACAACAGGAATTGGGAGTGCGGCTTTTTAACGGCGCTTAATGAATGACGGGTGCTTTCTGCCAATGAGAAACGCCACAGTGGAAATACAGCATCAACAGCCTCGTTCATTGCCCTGAAGTCCGACTGCATATCCATCTTCACCGGCAAAATATCGAAAGCAATCGACTGTTCGATGAGCCGCCCCTGGTAGGAATAGGCCAGTTTAAACTGAAAAGTACCGACATGATTGCCCGCATTGATACTTCCCCGTAAAGAGCAGCTACGGCGGCTGAAATGAAAAGACTCTTCAATAACCTTTAGCTTATGTTGCACCGACGGCAGCGGATCTCCCTCTTCCGGTGGCTGGTGAAACAGAAACTCAATCTCGTAATATTTGTTTTCAAAGAAGACCGCTTCACCAAGGCATAATTCAAACACCGGCTCTGTAGTATGTTTTAACAATAACGGGGGAGAAAACCGCACCTCAGAAGTTGGCACAGCATTGCCACGTTCCGTCAGCGTTCGTTCCAGCCGCCGCTGACTCGAACGAATATCTTTTGACCAAATGACGCAATCAAAATGCCCGGTTTCAATAACGGCCAGTTCCGGCATAATCTCAACTCACTCAGGGCCAATAGCTGGTAAAGGTATGGCTCTCAAGCCGCGCTTTCATCCACTCCAGTTTTTTGCGGGAGCGACACGGGATGCCTTTTTTCACATCACGGAACAGGTCCGGACGCTGCCCATCCCAAATATCGGGCAATAATTCTTTGAGCTCGTCGGTCAGTTTATCCAACAGGTTAACCGCATCCTCACCGATCACCACTCGCAGCTTATCCTCATCACCATCAATGCGGGGCAGGACCTTGGTCATCATGAAATCATCCCAAACTGCCTGTAGCGTTTGCTCATCCCCGGGTTGCAAACACGCCACATAGAGCAACAACTCGTTCAGGGCACGATAGGCCAGTTCAAACGGGGTTCGTTTAAGCACCTGATTCACCCGGTCAAGAAAGGCTACCGTACGCTTTCCATCAGTGTCGAAGGTACCTGTCAGCTGCTCCCGCCTGGCCGAGGTCAACACTGACCAGTGAAATACTTTATTCTCCGGTTGTCCCTCAAAGAACTGACCATAATCATTAGGATAAAACTCGCCATAATCCAAAGTCAGCGCCCGGTCAATCACCTTTCGGGAAAAACCATGTGTGGTTTCATCCATATTAACGGTACCGGCCACCAACAGATTGGGTGGTATGCCGATGCCGTGCTGTTGAAAGTAATCCCACAGCGGATCTTCTGTCAGCCCTAAATCCGCCTGAAGCTTCAGGTCACCGGATTGATTCAGTGCCTGCAAGTCCAGCAACGGTTCACAACAATATTCTCCGGCCTCGTTAAAACCCCGGGTTTCCAATACCGATAGGTAATCCGCAAAATATTGCTCCACCGGTGCCAAATTCATCTCATCCAGACAGAGCCAATAGGGTGGTGAAGCAGAATTCAGAGTTCCGGCTCCGGCTGCGGAGGCATCAGGCGCAACCGACTTCCAGGCACGGATAATAAACGCGAGCACTTTGGTGGCAATGTATTTCGGTTTATCCACCCGGGAGACATAACCTAACAGATCAGAGGGCTCATGCCAGTCAGGCCTTACCGGGATCAGACAGAAGTTCCCTTCAGGGTCATCCGGATCATGGAACTCTGCCTGCTTTCGGATAAATCGGGATTTACCGGTACCGGAGATTCCGGCCAGAAGGAGGAAAGGTTTGGGGAGGTTGAGTCGATTATTTTCAGATACTTCTGCAGGTTCAACCGCACTCAACTCGTACTCACATATCCTCTTGATAGTTGAGTCATAACCAAGAATATACTTGTCAAAATCAATATGAAGAAAATCAAATAAAGGGGGTAAATCATTTTCTTTACGATATTTTCGATCAATGTCCCGGAGCGTAATTTTTCCTGTTTCCAACGCTTTTAACAACGCCCCAACAACGATGACCGGTATGATGCGCAATTGGTTGCCTTGCGCCATTCGTATATAGATATTTTCTGCGTTTATTTTTTCTATTGTTAATGATCTGCCCCCTTCACCGAGAACAACACCTTGCTTAATCTTCATCCGTTAACCGACGTTAGGCCAATAACAGGTAAGAGTATAGAAAAAAATAGCTGAAACATAGACGTTTATTAATGCGTGATCAAGATTACTCACACAAGGTTAATAAGCATATTGAACTCCCTCCAAAACTGCCTCTGCTCTGGTCAAAAAATCATTCATTAAGAGTCTTCTGTCTTTGGGAAAAATGGTCGTCATTATATCACTGCACTGCTTCCCTCATTCGCTGGAGAAGCGTTTATTTGACCGACTATTATTCTCTGTTTAACCTGCAACATTCAAGATTGTATTCACCACTCAGTAGCCACCAAAACTGAAATACCTGCGCTAATCCGCATCAGACCAGCTCTCTGAGGGCATCACTTACCCTGACAGAATCGGGTGAAAACGTTTCCTTAGCCTCTGTCGACTGTGCTATTAGGAGAACCAGGGTTCGAAAGCTGGGCTCAAGTCCTGATCCCTGAAATTTCAAACATCTGTCTCATACTGTACCGGGCCCGGAGCAGTACTTTTTACCACTACGTTCTGAATAATCAAAAAGTTCGCTGACAGCTCCCCACCCACATCGCTAAAAAAATGCAAACCCAACACTAGTCCCAGAAAATAAAAACCACCGGCAAACCACTGATTACAAATAGGAAATCAGGTAGCGTACTTCAAAGTGGCCGAAGTCCGTTATTTAGAGAGGAGAGAGAAAAAGCGGCCCAAAAATGGCCAAAAATCAGCTATTTTAAGAATTTTCCAAGCATGCAGTTATAAGACAGTGGATTATTATCAAACAGGCAGGAAGCCAGAAATAACTACTCCCCAAACCGACAAAAAGCCCTATAAAAGCAGGGCTTTCTGAAAATGGCGCGCTCGGTAGGATTCGAACCTATAACCGCTTGGTCCGCAGCCAGGTACTCTATCCAGCAGAGCTACGAGCGCGTAATACTCACTTGTTCACTGGCGGTGGGTGGGCTGCCAGCCTTCTAAATAGTTTTTCTGATAAACCCAGCCATCTCCAATGATTGAACTTGACAAAGTTAACAATATTGCTAACCTCACCTTATGAGAAAATCAACCTGGCAAATCCATTTTTTCAGTGATCGCGTCGCCAGAGACATGGACAAACTGCCTGCCGGGATACTGGCTGATTTCATTGACCTACTTGATCAGGTTGAAGTTCACGGTCCAAACCTTGGCGAACCTCATACCAAACTAATGGGTCGAGGACTTTATGAACTCAGGGCTCATGGATCTGAAGGAATAGGCAAAGGTCTTTTTTGCAGTGTTAAAGGAAATCACGTTGTTATTTTGCATGTGTTCCAGAAAAAAACTCAAAAAACACCTAAAAAAGACTTAGATCTGGGGTATCAACGAATGAAGGAGGTACAGCATGGCAAACTTAAGTTATAAGGCATTTCGTAAGAAAGCACTTGAGCGCGAAGACGTACAAGCCGCAATGGAAGAGAAATCAGAGTTCTTCTCACTCCGCCGTGAACTGATTCGAATGCGACAGGAAGCCGGAATGACCCAGGAAGACATTGCCCAGGCAATAGGCACACAGAAAACCAGTATCTGCCGACTTGAAAGCACCAACAGCAAAACACTACCCAGCCTGGGTATGCTGAAAAAATATGCTGAAGCCACCGGGCACAAGCTCAACATCACTTTTTCTCCTGCCTGAAACTATACCTTGTCAGCAATAGCAGCGAATGTCGACAGACTCATTTCAGAGTCTGCTGACATTCATGACTTTATGTCAAAGCGATCAGGCTGCCTGCCAGTTAGAGCAAGAAACAAGAAAAAGGACATCCATATAATAAAGAAGCTGGACATCTATACAAGTCAAATATAAGGGTGTCTTATTATTTGGAAGGCGTAGGAAACAGCAAAAGAACAACACCTGAAAGTGTTGGCTCAGAAAAAAGGGATTACCAGTGTCAGCTATGCCTCCCGGATCTTACGCCTGACCACCCTCTCGCCAGAGATTCAGAAGGCCATCATTGATGGCAGAAGCTTGGGTGGCCTGATGCTGGCTGATTTTATGAAGCCCTTTCCCCTGCTCTGGTCGGAGCAGAAGAAGGCTTTGGGGATACCGGAGGATTGATGTATTCCCTCACTGTCTCAAGCTACTTTGAGTGTTACCGAACGACCTAATTTTTGTAGCATGTCTACCAATGCATCAATAGTGAACTTGCTGGCCTTTCCTGTCATCACATCAGAGACTCTGGGTCTGTTCACATTCAACAGTCGTGCAGCTTCTTCCTGTTTCAGCTGGCGATCTCTGATGGTCTTTGTAATTTCTGCCATCAGTTGAATCTTGAGGTCCGCCTTAATTTTACCCTCAGCTTCCTCTTTCAGTTTCTTTGCTTCTTCAGGGGAAAAGCCCAAGTCAGCAAAAACGTTGCCACCTGTTGGTGTCGTATGTCCGATGTTCTTAATACTCATCCGTCCTTCCTCCTTTTGCTACGTTCTGCCGGAACCTGCTTGTAACGGCGGGCTGCTACTTGCTTGTCGTGCTGACTGGTTTGTTGGGTTTTCTTTTGAAAACTGTGCAGCACGTATACAGCTTCCTCAAACTTGGCCAAATACATCACTCGAAAAGCACCACCTTCTTCCGAGATGATAATTTCCCTGACACCTGCTCCCACTGTCTTGAAATCCTTCCAGTGTTCAGGGTCAAGGTCATGCTGTATCCGGCTTAATTGATAACCCGCTTCTCGCTTGGCCAAATCCGGGAATTCAAGCAGGTCTTCCAAGGAGCTGCCCATCCAGAAAATCGGTTTTTCGTTATCCAACAGCTTAGCACTCTGTATAAAATTTTGTACACTTTAGAACAAATATAGTTCCTCTGTGGAGAAAATAGCAGTAAAAAATAATCAAAAAGTTCGCTGACAGCTCCCCGCCCACACCGCTATAAACTAAGAAAGAAGTAAGAGAAGCAAGAAAAAGAGAAAAAGAAAAGAGAAAAGAAAAGAGAAAAAGGACATCCATATAAGGCAAGAAAAAGACAAGAAAAAGGACATCCATATAATAAAGAGGCTGGACATCTATACAATATA
>NZ_JAHHPN010000145.1:0-1821 GCF_024606325.1 Endozoicomonas sp. ONNA1 | reverse complement strand
ACCATCACCCGTTGTGGTCACCTGTCGGCAGATCAGATGGCCGGAGGATTCTCCACCCAGATACCAGCCATTGGCCAGCAGCAACTCATTAACATAACGGTCGCCCACCGCTGCACGGGTAAACGGAATATTGCGCTGGGCCAGGGCGTGCTCCATCCCCAGGTTGGACATCACCGTGCCCACCACACCGCCCTGCAACAGACCACGGTCTTGCAGTGAGCAGGCCATAATAAACAGCAGCTCATCACCGTCCAGCTCGTCGCCATTGCCATCCACCATAATCAGCCGGTCACCATCGCCATCAAAGGCAATGCCCAGATCTGCATGATGTTCCAGCACCTGCTGCTGCAAATGGTTAATACAGGTGGAACCCAAACCGTCATTAATATTGGTGCCGTTGGGCTCAATACAGGTGCTGATCACCTCAGCCCCCAACTCAGCAAATACCGCAGGCCCCACCTTGTAACAGGCGCCGTTGGAGGCATCCACCACAATCTTCAGACCATGCAGATTCAGCCTTGGTTGTACGGTACTTTTGCAAAACTCGATGTAGCGACCAGCCGCATCATTAATACGGCGAGCCTTACCTAACTCATTGCAGGGCACACAGCTGAACGGTTCTTCCAGCATTGCTTCAATCTGCCGCTCCACGGAATCGGGAAGCTTTAGCCCTTCACCGCAGAAGAACTTAATACCGTTGTCGTAATAGGGGTTATGGGAAGCACTGATCACAATACCGGCACTGGCGTTGTAGGTATGGGTCAGGTAAGCGACAGCTGGCGTAGGCATTGGGCCTAACAAATACACATCCATCCCCGCCGCCGAAAGCCCGGCTTCTAAAGCCGACTCGAACATATAGCCGGAGATTCGGGTATCTTTACCGATCAACACCCGGTTATTGCCCTCGCGCTTTAGTACACGCCCGGCAGCCCAGCCCAGTTTCTGGACAAAATCAGGGGTAATAGGAAATTGACCGACACGGCCACGGATGCCGTCGGTACCGAAGTATTTTCTGGTCATTGGAAATCACTAAAGGAATAAGAGGATAGGAACAGTATCTTTCAGGGCTCAATAGAAAAGGCAGGGCGGTTAATGCTAAAACCAGCCCA
The DNA here is from genome assembly GCF_024606325.1 of Endozoicomonas sp. ONNA1. Classification (NCBI taxonomy): domain Bacteria; kingdom Pseudomonadati; phylum Pseudomonadota; class Gammaproteobacteria; order Oceanospirillales; family Endozoicomonadaceae; genus Endozoicomonas; species Endozoicomonas sp. ONNA1. Next base: position 712 of record NZ_JAHHPN010000145.1, on the reverse strand, counting down.
AAAGGTTTGTGTATGATAGTAAACCAGCTAGACTATATAAGGTCTTAATTAAGTCTCATGGAGGCAATTCAGGATGAAACTCTCACAACAAGTCAAGCCCATCAGCTACCTGAAAGCCAACGCAGCCGAGGTACTAAACCAGCTGCAAGAAAGCCGGGAGCCGCTGGTGATCACCCAGAACGGTGAAGCTAAAGCTGTTATTCAGGATATCCACAGTTATGAAGCATTGCAGGAAGATATCGCCCTGTTAAAACTGCTGGCCCTGGGAAAACGTCAGCTGGCCGACCATCACACCGTTACGGCAGACAGTGTAATGGCTGATATTGATCAACTCCTGATGGATGACGCTCCTGATAATAACCGGGACCATAACAATGGTGAAGAATCACAAAACAGCACAGGGGAGTAATCGTGACAAAAGTTATTCTCACTCAGGATGCCCGACGGGACATACTGGATATTGTCACCTACACCAGAGACCACTTTGGCAACCCCCGGGCAGTGAAATTAAGGCAGACTTTTAATACCGCCTTGCAAAGCCTCAGGGAGCAGCCCTATAAAGGTGCCATAGTTCCGGAACTGACCCGGTTCGGGAATACTGAATATCGGCAATTGGTAAGGAAGCCTTTTCGTATTATTTACCTGGTCAATGAGGGCGCAACAGGTAACAACCGGGACATCACGGTTGCTATATTGCTTTGTGCCGATGGGC
>NZ_JAHHPN010000144.1:0-1658 GCF_024606325.1 Endozoicomonas sp. ONNA1 | reverse complement strand
TACGTTCAGGCAGGATAAGCCAGGCAGGCACGCCTGGCAAAGGCCGACGTATTACAGACGCTCAAAGACCGTAGTAATACCCTGACCCAGTCCTACACACATCGTAGCCACACCGATCGTACCGTTGTTTTGCTTCATCACGTTCAGCAGGGTACCGGAGATTCGGGCACCGGAGCATCCGAAGGGGTGACCCAGAGCTATTGCCCCACCGTTCAGGTTCACCTTCTCGTCCATCTTCTCCAGCAGGTTCAGGTCTTTCAGAACAGGCAGAGCCTGAGCAGCAAACGCCTCATTCAGCTCAACATGATCAATATCATCGATAGTCAGGCCTGCACGCTCCAGTGCTTTTTTGGTGCTGGGTACAGGTCCATAACCCATGATGGACGGATCAACACCAGCAACCGCCATGGAACGAATCACGGCCATTGGTTGAAGACCCAGATCCTGAGCACGCTGTGCGGACATAACGATCATGCAGGAAGCCCCATCGGTAATCTGGGAAGAAGTACCAGCTGTGACTGTACCTTTCGGGTTAAAGGCTGGCTTCAGTTGAGCCAGTCCTTCAAGCGTGGTTTCAGGACGGATCGTCTGATCTTCGGTGAAGACTGCCAGGTTGCCATCATCATCATGCCCCTGCATGGGGATGATCTCATCCTTGAAGTGACCGGCTTTGGTTGCTTCCCAGGCTCTCATATGAGATCTGACACCAAATTCATCCTGGGCTTCACGAGTAATACCGTGCATCAACCCCAGCATTTCTGCGGTCAGACCCATCATGCCTGCCGCTTTGGCAGCATATTTTGACAGACGTGGATTAGGATCCACTCCATGCATCATGCCTACATGTCCCATGTGCTCAACACCACCTACGACAAAGACATCACCGTTCCCGGTTTGAATAGCCTGAGCAGCAGTGTGCAGTGCACTCATGGAAGAACCACACAGACGGCTGACAGTCTGGGCAGAAGAAGTATGAGGGATCGGAGTCATCAGGGATGCCATACGGGCAACGTTCCACCCCTGCTCCAGAGTCTGGTTAACACAACCCCAGATGACATCTTCAACTTCTTCAGGGTTAACACCAGGGTTACGGTTCAGAACCCCTGTGATGAGGTTTGCAGACAGATCATCGGCACGGACATTTCGATACATGCCACCCTTGGAACGACCCATGGGGGTCCGGCCATAGTCTACGATTACGGCGTCTCTCGGATTAAGGCTCATAGTCAATTCTCTCTTAAATCTGTTGATCGTGATTAGCCACTTTTTTTGTGGCTCAAGGCTGTTTACGCGCCGTAAAACGTTTTGCCTTCACGGGCCATTTCCCGCAGCTTTTCAGTAGGCTGGTACAGAGGACTGATATGAGCGTACTGATCAGCCAGCTCTACGAACTTGTCGACACCCATGCTATCGATGTACTTCAGGGCACCGCCACGGAAAATCGGGAAGCCGATGCCGTTGAGCAGAGCCAGGTCCGCCTCTGCTGGGGTATCAACAATGCCGTCTTCCAGTGTGCGAACGGTTTCCATACACAGTGGAATCATCATGCGATCAATAATTTCCTGTGTTTCAAACTCACGGCTTTCACCTGCCACTTCAGAGAGAAGCTGATAAGCCGTTTCGTCAACCACTTTCTTGGGCTTACCTTTCTTGTCCTG
>NZ_JAHHPN010000010.1:0-1296 GCF_024606325.1 Endozoicomonas sp. ONNA1 | reverse complement strand
GTATCGGGGTGGACCCTTACTACTTGACCCACAAGGCGCAGTCAATTGGTTACCATCCAGAGATTATCCTGGCTGGCAGGCGAGTCAACGACAAAATGGGGCCCTATGTTGCCGCTGAGCTAGTCAAAGCGATGATTAAGTCGGGGCACACAATTGCAGATTCGCGAGTGCTTATCATGGGCTTCACGTTCAAGGAAAACTGCCCCGATTTGAGAAATACCCGTGTAATCGATGTGGTGAACGAGCTCATGGACTTTGGCTGCAAGGTGGATATCACGGATTGCTGGGCCGACCCGGATGAAGCTCAGCACGAATACGGTGTGCCGTTGTTGGACGAGCCCCAGCAAGGAACGTACGAAGCGGTGTTACTTGCGGTGCCTCATCAAGAATACGCTGAGAAATCCGGTAAGGAGCTCAGAACTTATTTGAAGGCGCGAGGAGTGCTTTTTGACTTAAAAGGGGTGCTGCCACTGGGAGAGGCCGATTTACGGTTGTGAGAGTCACCCGAAGGTTCAACGTTCGCGATGGGTGAGGGGCAGATCGACAAGATCTTGCCCCTTTTTTCTTTTACCATGTGTAGAGATTCAGGCGTGGGTGGTTAAACCCGCGTGTATAACATGAGGCAGTTCGAAACACATGTTCAACGACAGCTCTATCCTGGTCACTGGCGGAACTGGTTCCTTTGGCCACACTTTCGTGCCAATGCTTTTGGAAAAGTACAACCCACGGCGCGTCATCATTTTTTCCAGAGACGAAATGAAACAGTGGGAAATGGCGAAGCAATTCGCCGGTGACCATCGTGTTCGGTTTTTTATTGGCGATGTGCGGGACAAGGACCGTCTTTATCGGGCCCTGGACGGCGTCGACTATGTGGTGCACGCTGCGGCTACCAAGATCGTCCCTACCGCGGAATACAATCCCTTCGAGTGCATCAAGACCAACATCAATGGTGCCATGAATCTGATAGATGCGTGCATTGATAAGGCGGTCAAGCGTGTGGTGGCCCTGTCCACGGACAAAGCGAGCAGCCCGGTAAACCTCTACGGCGCCACAAAACTCGCGTCCGACAAGCTGTTTGTCTCTGGAAACTCATACGCGGGCAGCCATGACACGCGGTTTTCGGTCGTTCGATATGGCAATGTCATGGGCTCTCGCGGCTCGGTAATACCTTTTTTCACGTCTCAGAAAGAAAAAGGCGTTTTGCCCATCACTGACGAGCGCATGACTCGGTTCATGATCTCGCTGGAGGACGGAGTGGAGCTGGTTTGGCACGCGTTTGAGGACATGGAAGGTGGT
>NZ_JAHHPN010000009.1:0-1878 GCF_024606325.1 Endozoicomonas sp. ONNA1 | reverse complement strand
CCAGTCTACTGTCCTAAGCTTTCCGAATTTGTCAGGAAATGGGTGAGGTCAGGTGTTCCATTATCGCGCTTTATGGTTTGTGCTTTTCAGTCTGATGCTGGCGGCTTCCAGTTGGGGAAGTGTTGAGTCACCCGAGCAGAAGGCTCTCAGAAATGCCCGGAACAATCTGAACAGACTCTATTTTGATTACGTCTTTGCAGAAGAAAATGAAAGGCTGTTAAAAGCCCTCATGGTTTCAGTTCGGCGAATCTATGATCGCTATGGGCCAGATCAGTGGCTGGAAGATCACTCTGCATCAGACCATCAGACAGAAGCTCGACAGCAACTTCTTACCAGACTCGTCCGGCAGGCTACCCGCCATACTATTGCCAAAGTCACAGGTGACAATGATACGGATGAGAATGAGACGGATGACAGTTACCCGGACCGCCCCATGTTTCACCTCTTGCAGGCATTCAGTAATGCTCCAGTCATGGAGGAATCCCAAGACGTTCTTGATTGGTACCGAACCCGTCCGTTGCTGCTTCAGGGGGTCATAGCTGAAGACCGAATGGACTCTATGGAGGAGCTGATTGAGGAGGCTGTGCAGAACAGTTTCAGAGAATTTCCGTCCAACCCGCTATCCCGGGAACAGTTAGCCCGGCAACTCGGCTTTATTCTGTTAGAAATGCAGGAGCTTTTTCTCCGTGGCAAGGCGCTTCGTTCATTTAGTTTTAAGGTAGAGAAGCAAAAGCAGAACCCGGAGATTGCCAGAGACCCTGCATTTATTCTTTACCTGTCCAAGCTGACTGAAGCCTTTAACAATCATCCCACCCTTTGGCATACAGACAGCAAGCATCGTCACTATCAGGAAGGCCTCTCCGCCCTGTTTATGAAAGCCGCAGATCGTGAAGATTATGGTGATGAGTGGTACCAGCAAATTCGCAGAATTCTGAATGGTGAAAAGCCGGTCCTTGCCACTCCGCCAGCGCCCGTTCAAAAGCCTGTCGGGCATCATCCCTCGGATCTTGATGAACGGGAACGCTGGCTTAAACGTGTGTTAGGCATTCTGATAGCCGCAGAGGGCATAGCCATGGTGGCCGTGTTGGTATATTGGGTAATTGATGCATATAAAACGAAATCGCGAAGGCTGGAACGCTTGCAAGAGGATAAGCTGCAAAGGAAGTTAGGCCGGGCACTCAACAAACCCTGGCGGAAAGATCCGAAAGGAAGGGACTGGAAACCCACCGTAACGGACAGGGAGCAGGTCAGAGAGATCATCCAAGGGTTTGATCAAAAGGTTTGGAAAAATGTACTGATCAATGCCGGGGTTTTGAATCCCTTTTGCTGTAACATGGATCTGAATGATCTCTACATGCAGTGGTCGCTGACAGAGCTTTACGGTTATTTGAGGCAAGAAGAATATATCTTGACAAGAGAAGATAAAATACGGCGCGAAAGGGAGCAAGAGCTAAGAGAGCAAGAGCTAAGGGAGCGGGAAGAAGCGGCCAGAAGAGCCAGAGCAGCCACTTACACCGCAACAATCCATCAAAAAGAAAACAGGGAGACTTTATTTTCCCCCAATCCCAGCTTCATTTGGGACTCCTCAGATAGTGATGATGGCTTTGGTTCTACCAGCTGGGGTACACCGACTACTTTTTCAGTTCAGGGTCTGGAGGCTAGCTGGGATTGATTATTAAAGTGATGTATTTCAGTCAACAATTTCGGCAATTAAAGGGGCCGATAAGGGGGCTGACGTTGTAAATTAATTGTTTTACTCTGCACCTGCCGGTTTACTGTCCTATGCTTTCAGGATTTGTCAGGAAATGGGTTAGGTCAGGTGTTCCATTATCGCGCTTTATGGTCTGTGCTTTTCAGTCTGATGTTGGTGGCTTCCTG
>NZ_JAHHPN010000143.1:0-4808 GCF_024606325.1 Endozoicomonas sp. ONNA1 | reverse complement strand
GGTCGGTAAAAAGGGCTTTCATCTGGGCTGAAATAAAGCGCATTTTTTGAGTGCAGTTGCAGCCCCTGCTTGCGCAAGTGCAGGAAACCATCGGCTGCTTCTTGATGGAAGAACACCAGGGCTTCACCAAACATCAGGCCATTTTTTGTCCCTCCCAGTGACAGAATATCAATGTACTGGCAGAGTTCTGCCGGAGGGCAGTCCATGGCTACAAGGGCATTGTAAATACGACAGCCGTCTACATGCATTAGCATTCCGGTCTCTTCGCAAACAGCCTTGATGGCCGCCAATTCTGACAGAGAGTAAAAAGTGCCCCATTCAGTGGGCTGGGTGATTGAGACCAGCTTTGGACGGGTAGCATGAGGCCCCCAGTAAGTTTCCTGCTCGTAGGCGGCCCGGATCTGCTTCGGAGTGATTTTGCCATGCACTGCAGGCAGCGTAATGAACTTGCTGCCGGTAGCATTAGCCGCTGCACCGGCTTCATGAGTAAAGATATGTGCACTATCAGGACAGATAATACTATCAATACTACGCAGCACCGACTTGCAGGCCAGAGTGTTGGCGGCAGTGCCGTTGTAGACGTAGTAAATGTCACATTCACGACCCAGAGTGGCCTTGATCAGGGCGTCGGCTTCCTGAGTCAACGAATCGCCCCCATAGGAAGGCGTATGACCCTGGTTGGCTTCAGCCAGTGCGTACATGATTTCAGGGCTGACGCCTGAACAGTTGTCACTGCAGAAATGCTTGTCCATGGGTTGTGTTCTGTTCCCGTGATTTAAAGTCAGTGAGTTTAGCCGGAACCAGAACAATGCCCAAGGGGTATGGCGTCGTTAAAGCGATCTGTGTGCCGGTCAGGCAAAAAAAAAGCCAGGAGTGCGTCCTGGCAAGGAGGAATGTTCTCGATTATTTCAAGCGGTTGGCTTTGGCGTTCTGCCTGCTCTGGCTTTTCACAGGACGGTCCTTTTCAAAGTCCTGTCTCAGATACAGCTTGGTAAAGGCGTGGCTGGCAAACTCTCGTTGAGTAAAATCGCGAATGGCTTTCTTCTCGCCCTTGGATCGGGTGTGCTTGGGCTGTGCCAGCCGTCTGGTCGTTTCAGGGTTAACCTTGCCGCATTTGTCTCGGGTTACAGGTGCTTTCAGGTCATCCTCATATTTCTGTTTGGCATCGCTCAGTGCTTTTTGTCTGGCCAGAAAATCTGAAGAGAGTGCTTTCTGTTTTATTTTCGGCCTGCGCTCATCTTTATCACCGAAAACCACCGTGCGAATGTTTTTTTGATAACGGTCAGCAACTTCTGCCCCCGGAGTATTGAAGGGGATGGGGTGAGGCCTGGAAAGAGCCGCCATGAAGGCATGCCCCGGCTTTTTCTCTGGCCTGGCCACTGGACGAGGGATGCGTGATGGCGCTCTCATCAGTTGCTCTTTCACGGACTGCTCTTTTACGGAAACAGCGGCATCAGTAACGGCTACCTGCCTGTCGCCAATATCCGTTTCATCCCAATCCCATTCGAAGAGAAGGTCGTTCTCATTAAGTTCATGCATGTCGGCTATATAGTTTCTCGCCATGGAGCTGACTTCACTGGCACCCCAATAGAGTGTGGATACCGCTCTGGAGGCACCATTGTACAACCAGGTTTTAGCCTGCTCTTTGCCCTCTGAAAATGCGTTGAGAGCCAGTTGTAGTGCATTGCTTGTTGTATTGACTGGTGAGTGGGGGGTCATACATGAGTACATGGGCAACTCCTTTCTATCCTTGAATGCTGTTGTTGTTTTTTATGGTCAGCTTAGCCTTCTTTTAAAGGCTGTTTAATGACAACCCGGTTAGTTGGCCTAACGGTTTTTCTTCAGAATATGCAGTCCACTGCCTGAAGGTTATCTCCATGGTGCATAACCTGCAAAGCAGGTGTTTCCGTACTGATGTGGGCAACAGCCATCCGGGCATCGAAATGACTTACGTAGATCGTAGTGCGGTATCTGACCGCCAGAACAGCTTCGTTGAATCCGAAAAAGCTGAACAGTGTCAGTACGATTTGAAAGGTGATCCTTGTGCGTTTGAACATGGCTACTTCCCCGTGTGAACCAATGTAGAGCTGATCGTACGAGATGCAGACAAGGGGTTGCATAACATCTCTGTCAGCAATGCTGACGAAATCGGAAGACATCATAAAATCGCACTCATTTGCTTCAATTCATCCGCTCATGCACCTATTTCCGGGGCGATAAAAAAAATCAATCAAAGAGGGACTTGTCTGAAAGCTTCAGGTGAATAATACTGTATAAATGAACAGTATTCTTGTAAAAGACAAGCCTTGGCCCCGAATGATTGCGCTGGTGGATATGAATGCCTTTTTTGCCTCCATTGAGCAGCTGGACCGGCCTCAATGGCATCAAAAGCCGGTGTGTGTCACCAATGGCCGAACAGGGACTTGCATCATCACCGCCTCCTACGAGGCACGGGCCCGGGGCATCAAAACCGGTATGAGGTTGCGTGAGGCCAGAGGTTTGGCGCCTGATCTTATCCAGGCGCCTTCGCGGCCTTATCGTTATGCTCAGATTTCCTCCAGCATCATGTCAGCTCTGGAAAACATCACTCCGGAAATAGAAGTCTTCTCGGTGGACGAGGCTTTTCTCGATCTGACCGACTGTCAGGCACTCTATGACTGCCCGGTGGCCGAGGTGGGCCGAAGGATCAAGGCCTGTGTTTTTGAGGCTTCCGGCCTGTTGTGTTCAGTGGGTATCAGTGGTGACAAGACCACAGCCAAGTGGGCAGCCAAGCAACAGAAGCCTGACGGACTGACCGTTGTCCACCCCTATCAGGCTCGTGAAACCCTGTCGGATGCTCTGGTCACTGATCTGTGTGGCGTCGGTTCAGGTATTGGGCGTTACCTGGCTCAGTACGGTGTGCGTCGTTGCGGTGATATGCAGAAAGTGCCCATTAGCGTGCTGGGCAAGCGTTTTGGTAATCTGGGCAAACGCATCTGGCTGATGGCCCAGGGCATGGACCCGGAGCCACTGCATAAAGAGGTAGGCGTGCCCCAGAGTATCGGGCACGGTAAGGTGATTCCGCCCAATACCCGGGATAAAACCATCCTGAGAACCTATCTGCTGCATATGTGTGAAAAGGTGGCCGCTCGTCTCAGACGTTATGACTTTGAAGCCCGGTTGTTTGCCATTGGCGTGAATACGCCCGGAGGCTGGGTCAGCAAAAAGCTGAAGACGACAACCCCAACATCCGATGGCGATCTGATCATGGCACTGGCAGACTTTTTCCTGGATGTCTACTGGGATGAAGGAGAGAGAAGCCGGGGAGTGCATCAGGTACACGTCGGAGCCCTGGACCCGCGACCCAAACATGGGCAAGGAGAACTGTTCAAGGAAGAGGATATTAAAAAGGAAAAACTACTGGCGACCATTGATGAGATCAACCATCGTTACGGCGAGTTCGCCCTGTGTAAGGCTCCCTTGCTGAACCGCTCGGAAATGCCCAATGTCATTTCACCGGCCTGGCGGCCAGTGGGGCCCAGAAATACTCTGGAGAGTTGAGCAGAGGTTTTGCATTGTTCAACCTTAAGAGTCGTCTGAGAGGCCCTGTTTTTCCTTGAGGTCTTCTACCCATCGGAATACTTCTGCCACCGGTTCAATCAAATCGCTGGGGATGAAACTGGCAATGTCCGTATCAAACAGGGCGTGGGCCAGGGGGACATTCTCCATAACGGGGATGCCTTCTTTATCGGCAATTTTCACAATAAAGCGTGCACGTCCACCCCGGCCTTTAACCGTCACCACGGGCAGTGGTGTCACATCCTGTTTATAGTGCAGGCCGATGGCCAGGTGAGTCGGGTTTTTGATAACAACGTCTGATTTCTTGGTGTTTTCTGCTTCGTTGAGAATTTCCTGGTGAATTTCTTTTCGTTTACCCTTGATTTCAGGGCTACCTTCCATCTCTTTGTGTTCGCGTTTGACTTCATCCTTGGACATTTTATTTTCTTTGGTGAACTGTTGCTTCTCGAAAAGATAGTCCAGCACCGAGATCACTAAGAAAGCCGCAATGGCGTAGATCATCAGTTTTTTCATCAAAACCCCGACAACAGGGAGGATACAGTCATTACCACAGTAAGGGAGGTTGACCATATCAGCGAGGCTGTTTTTGATGACGAAGTAAACAACGATGGAAAGAAACACAATCTTGATAACGGACTTGAAGAATTCCACCAGATTTTTGATGGCAAAGATGCGCTTGAATCCGGCAATGGGACTGATCTTTTTCAGGTCGGGTTTTACCGATTCACCGGCCAGCAGAAAGCCAAACTGCATAATGTTGCCTATGATGGCAGACAGCATGGATACCATAACCAGGGGTAACAGCAGCTCAATGGATTTATCAAGAATGCCCCGGGTGACAATCTTGAAAGCGTCCTGAAAGTTTTCGTTATAAACCGTTGCGGGAAGGATCACCATTTCCTGAATGGTGTTGAGGTAGGTATCGCTCATAAACCAGAGGGTGCAGACCACGGCGATAATGCCAAAGGTGCTGGATACTTCTTTACTCTTGGCGACCTGACCTTTTTTTCGGGCGTCACGCAGCTTTTTTGGCGTAGGTTTCTCTGTCTTTTCAGCACTCATTTCCAGAGCTCTCCCACGGTTTTAAAGATCATGGGAATGCCTTCGTCATGTTTTTTGGCCAGTTGCAGAATCGTGCTGACGTAAACCACCAGAATGGCTGCCGCGACACCGGATTTGATCGGCATGGCCAGGATAAATACGTTCAGCTGAGGGGCTGAGCGGCTGATCAGGGCGATGCCAAATTCTGT
>NZ_JAHHPN010000142.1:0-4355 GCF_024606325.1 Endozoicomonas sp. ONNA1 | reverse complement strand
GACCAATTTATTGCAACCGCAGTAGGACAGCCTTAAGTCCGACAGGCTGCTAGACAATAATGTCACTCTGCATCCTCGTTGGGATACCATCTTAATTTGGATCGACAGGCTTCGTAAAAATTGTGATTCAGTGGATGCAGTAGTCTCAGTCTTTGGTGTTTTTTACGGATCAGGATGACGTCGTCAGGTACCAGCTCAATATCCACCTGCCCGTCAAAGCTGATGCGGGGATGTATTTCGTTGCCTTCGTGAATGACAAGCTGCAACTGACTGTTACCATCCACAACCAGAGGTCGGTTAGTCAGCATATGCGGATACATGGGAACCAGCACGATAGCATCCAGTTTTGGATGCATGATGGGACCGCCCCCCGACAGAGCGTAGGCGGTTGAGCCCGTCGGCGTTGCCATAATCAGACCATCAGAACGCTGCCTATAGACAAACTGGTCTTCAATAAACAGCTCAAACTCTATGATCTTGGTGGACACCCCCGGATGCAGCACCACATCATTGAGAGCATCACCACAGCCAATGGTTTTACCTTGACGCTCAACCTTGGCTTCCAGCAGAAACCGGTTCTCCATTCGGTAATGACCATTAAGTATTTCGCCAATACAGGCTTCCAGCTCATCCGGCGAAACATCGGTCAGAAAGCCCAGACGACCAAGGTTGACACCCACTACCGGCACATCATGGACAGAGAGTTCTCTGCCAGCCCCCAGCAAACTGCCGTCACCCCCGATGACCACGACCAGATCGCAAATTTTGCCCATGCTGGCCCGGTCACAGATGTGGAAACCATGCCCCGGCAAAAGATCCGATAATTGCTCATCCAGAGACACTGTTACACCCTGCGAATGCAGAAAATCGGTCAAACGTTTCAGGGGGCCATCAATATGAGCCTTACCCTGACGCCCGGTAACCCCAACCTGCTTGAATTCTTCCATCGGTCTAAATCACTTATCGTTGGTGAATTTATCCTGCCCGGATGACAGCTCAGCCTTAATTGAGCGATGACTGTAATCTGCCTGGTGAATATATAAACACACCGATTTGAATCTGTTACTCTTATTTGTCACCTGCAGGCTTCCCGGAGCCCGCAACGATCAGCCATCATTTTGTTATTTACAGCCATCGGCCCGATACCATGAACTGCTAAAAATGAATCGTCTCTCTCATCAGCAGATAGCCCGGGATATCCAATGGTTACTGAGCAGCCCCTCCATCATCAACCCTGATTATGATGCGAGGTTTATCTGCCCGGCAACCCACCCGGTGCACAACGACCAGATTACAGGCTCTGGCTATTCAGAGCTAGTGGAGATTCTGCATCAGCGACGGAGTCATCTGCTGGGTATCTATTATGAATCACTCTGGCAATACATCCTCAGACATTCAGAAGACTATCAGCTGATGGCCTGCAATCTTCAGGTTCAGAATAATCACCAGACACTGGGCGAGTTCGACCTGATTCTTAAGTCCCTTAAGCGAGAGGTTTTTATTCATCGGGAACTCGCCATCAAATACTATCTGGGTCTTCCTTCCGGCAATCACCCGGCCAGCCCCTGGCATCACTGGATTGGGCCAGGCCTGCACGACCGCATGGACAAGAAGCTCAACCACATGCTGCAACATCAGATCACGCTTTCGCAGACTCATGCCGGGCAACGTGCACTCAATGCTCTGGATATCTCCGGGGTACAGACTGAAATACTTTTCCAGGGATACCTTTTTTATCCGGTTACAGGTGCCTGCCCACCCCCTGAAGACTGTTCTGCTCAACACCTGAGGGGACACTGGCTGCCCATTAATCAGTTATCTTCATGGCTGGAACTCGAAGAAGGCGAAATCTGCTACCTGCCTCTGCCAAAATCACTCTGGCTATCTTCCTACAGAGGTGTGTCTGATCCAGCGACTCACCTCTCCGGAGATGAACTGATCAAATGCTTGCAGTCACAATTATCCAAAATCGCCCGTCCTCAGATGGTGGTTCGGTGTCATGAAAAAGAGGGTAATCTGTGTGAAAACAGTCGTTTTTTTGTGGTGCCCGATAACTGGGAAGCCGAGGCGATAGTGGCCGCTAAAATATAAACGACTCTTGTTATGCATTCGTTTTTATATAACAATTCGTAACAACTATTTATCGGTATTGATAAATAATTAATGGACTGTCTTGCTAATAGGGTATTTGCATTATGAAACGCTTGAGCTTATTCATTAACCGTTTCTATACTGGGCTATTTTGCTTGCTTGCCACGCTTCTTGTTCTTCAATCACCGGCGAGTCATGCCACAGGATTGATTGATACCCTGACCAGCCAGCTAAATGTCAGCAAGTTTCAAGCCGAAGGGGGTGCAGGTGCCCTGTTACAGATGGCCAGCTCTCAATTATCAAAAGACGACTTTAATACCATTCAGGGAGCACTACCGGAAACAGCGGAGTTATTAAAGGCAGCACCGGAAGTAATACCTGCCAAAAACTCTTCATCGATATTGAACTCTGCCAATTTGCTGGGCGGTTTCCATACTCTGAGCCAGCAGTTCAAAAAACTGGGCCTGAAGGACGAGATGATTTCGAAGTTTTCGACCGTACTGATTGATTATCTCAAAGCGAACCCGAATAGCGAAGCCGCCGGACTGTTAAAATCGGCACTTCCTTCAGGTATAGCCAATACTGCAGGCTCCCTGATTGAAAAATTCATGTAGCCCACTGGCTGAAACCACGACGCCCCTGGAGACCACCGGTATGAATGAGCAGCAGCCTGCCAATGCCGGATAGACCTCCCGATTCGGCCATCTGCTTCAGCGCAAAAAATAGCTTACCCGTATAAACCGGGTCCAGAGGGATCCCGGTTTCCCGCTCAAATTCCAGAATAAACCGAATAAGCTCGGGAGTTGTTTTGCCATAGCCACCACAATGGTGATCCAGCTCCAGGCTCCAACAGGTCGCAAGCGCGGGAAGATACTGCTGAATATCATTTTTCAAAAAATTTGCCCCTTTGAGCACCGAAAATCCCCGTACATGGGCATCATTGCCTGCACTGCGAACAACGCCAGCCATGGTCGCACCGGTACCACAGGCCAACCAAATCTCATCATATTCCGAAGCCCGGATGCACCCCGCAGCAAGAATATCTTCACAACCCCTGACCCCCGGTTCGCCCGAGCCTCCTTCCGGAACAATCATCACCTGATCCAGGGAGAGTGACAGCTGTTTTACCAGCATCTGCTGATATTGAGTCTCATCCCGCTTTCGGTATTCAGCACGACTGACATAAACCAGTCTCATGCCCCAGCGTTCTGCATCCTTTAACATGGCAGAGGGTCTAGCCGGTTTCTCACCTCGAATAACGCCTATTGTCTGAAAACCCAAACGATAACCTGCCGCTGCCATGGCATGAAGATGATTAGACCAGGCACCACCAAAGCTTAAAAGTGTTTTGATCTTTCTTGAACGCGCTTCAATAAGAAAGTATTTAAGTTTGAACCACTTATTACCACTAATAAGCGCATCAATTTGATCAAGACGAAGAACATCAATCGCAATAGAGTAATCGCGCACAAGACAGGTATTTATTCTTTCTATAGGCACATTGTTACGAATAACATCTGAAAAACACATAATCCCGTTTATTTTTCTGGTTTTAACACTCAGTAAGCAAAAATGACGTAATAAGTCAGTGATATAAACAATATCAGTAATAAAGAATACATATAACAAGCCTTCATTCCACTGATCTACGTGCTACAATGGGATCTCACTTAAACATTGTACTCTTACCTGACGCCCAAAAAGACAGTGTCTCTAGCGACGCTTGAAGCTTTGAAAGGTGACAGACAAGCAGCTACAGCGTCCCCGGAGATAGAGAAAAAATGGCAAACAAACTGTTCGTTGGCAACCTGGCCTTCGCCGCAACAGAACAAGATCTGGAAGAGGCTTTTGGTGCCTTCGGCGAAATCGAGGAAGCGAAAATCATCCTCGATCGTGAAACCGGTCGTTCTCGTGGCTTTGCTTTCGTAACCTTCAGTTCTGAAGATGCTGCTGAAGCCGCTCTTGCCCTGGATGGGCAGGATGTAGCGGGTCGCAGCATCCGCGTCAGCATCGCAACCGAGCGCCCTCGCAACAACAATGGCGGCGCTCGTCGTGGCTTTGGCGGGAATCGTGAAGGCGGTCGTCGCTTCTGACAACATCCCCCGATCCAGATCCAAAAAAGCTGGTTCATTGCTAGCTTTTTTTTCGCCTGAAATTTGCCTATTTGCAAGTAAAAAAAAACGATTACCTAAAAGATAATCGTTTTTGTAGATGGCGGACCGGACGGGACTCGAACCCGCGACCTCCGGCGTGACAGGCCGGCA
>NZ_JAHHPN010000141.1:0-8025 GCF_024606325.1 Endozoicomonas sp. ONNA1 | reverse complement strand
GGAAAAAAGGTGCCTGGATAGTGCCCAGGCAATGCAATTGGGAAAAAGCTTCTGCAAGCTACACCCGCCCCGACAAGCTGGAGGGGCTGAGCTATCCATTAACCGGATTGAACTACTTCCATTCTTTTACTACCCATGTGGTGGACGAAAAGGGCGTTGTGAAGCCGAATCTCCTTGATTCAAGGGATGAACTCTAACAGCGCTGAGGGCGTGCTCAGATAAGAACGCTCGCTGGTGCTCTGTACGGATGACGATTCACCACTCCCGGTGGTACACTGCGCCTCCTTGAACGAATTCTGGAAGTGTCAGAATGGCTTTTCCAGCTTCAACGGGAGAGAACAGGTTGTTGTCCAAATCCTACAAGCGGTCACTGCTGATTGGCTTAATTCTTCTGGCTGTTGGCTTTTATGCTTTGTCTTTGCGCCCTACCCTGAAGCACATAAAGGGTGAAACCATGGGTACTACTTACACTATTACCTATGTTTCCAGGCCTTTTTCCCATTCGACAGACAATGTTAAAAAGCAGGTTGACGGGCTGCTGGAGGCGATTAATGACAGTATGTCAACTTACCGTGAAGATTCCGAACTGATGCAATTCAACCGCTCTGAAATCGGGAAGCCATTCAAAGCTTCCGATGAGCTGGTGGATCTTGTTGAAAAAAGTCTGGTGATTTCCCGCATGTCGGATGGTGCTTACGATGTGACTGTGGGTCCAGTGGTCAATCTGTGGGGCTTTGGTCCTTCTGATGCCGGCAGGCAACCCTCACAAAGCAAAAAAGCATCGTCTGGTACCGCTGATAAGCAAGCCCCGGAGTTTATAGAATGGATGATAAATAACTATCCGGCCAAGTTGCCTTCTGATGAAGAGATTGCCGCAGCCCAAGCTAAAGTGGGTTATCAGGCAGTTATAGCAGATACCCGAAACGATTTACTGACCCGAACCAAAGACGTCTTTGTCGATCTCAGCTCTATTGCCAAAGGTTACGGTGTCGATAAAGTGGCTTATCTGCTCAACTCAGAAGGCATTAACAGTTATCTGGTTGAGATCGGTGGTGAGGTCAAAGTCGGTGACCCTAAACCAGATGGTTCTCTCTGGAAACTGGGTATCCGTGGACCAGCCATGACCGATAGTAAGCCTGCCCTGATTGTTGAATTGGAAAACAAAGCCATGGCAACATCGGGTGACTATCTGAATTATTTTGAAGTGGATGGCCACAAGTATTCCCACACGATTAATCCGCGAACTGGTCGTCCTGAGATGGGGCGTTTGGCAGAAGTGGCTGTGATTGAGGATAATGTTGCAGAAGCTGATGCACTGGCGACCCTGTTTATGGTTTTGGGTGATAAAGAAGGCCTGAAGCTGGCCAACAGAGAGGGAATCGCGGCCTACTTTACCTATCATACAGATAAAGGCTTTGACGCAGTTAGCAGTGATGCATTTAAACCCTATCTGCCAAAACAGAATTGAGAAATGGCCGGATTGATGACCTTACCTGCCATTACCAACGACAGCGCACTTATTGTGCTAAAAACAGTGCCCGCAAGATGTTTGATGAATAAGCAAGACTGTTTTTTTAGATTCGGGCCTCTGGTCAGGAGAGTAATATCATGACACTGATGCTGATTACATTTGGAACCTTTCTGGTACTGATCGCCCTGATGGCCATTGGTGTCATTGTTGCCAACAAACCGATCAAGGGCTCCTGTGGTGGTTTGAGTAACCTTGGCCTCAAGGATGGCTGCATGATCTGTGGCGGAGGGGATAAGAACGACCCTTTCTCTGAAGGTCAACATAAGGATATGGAGCATCTGTTTTATGATGCGACTGCCGACAAGGCTGTAAAGAAGTCAGGTACTTAGTTCAAGTTATATCCGGAAAAACCAGAGTTTCAGAGTACAGAGGGTCGGATGCTTCTCTGTTGAAAGTTGAGAGGCTGTTCCTCAAAAAATATGAACAGCCTTTGAGGAAATTAATAAAAATAAGGAAGCGTTGCAGTACGATCGATCTCCGCATACTCGGATAATGATCTGCTGCAATGCTGCCTGAACCGCTTTGAGGGTTAAAGGATGGGCGTGAGTCACTACGATCTGGTTGTATTGGGTTCCGGGCCAGCGGGTGAGGGCGCAGCAATGAACGCTGTCAAGCTGGGCAAGAAGGTTGCGGTCGTTGAGCAGAATGCGTTTGTCGGTGGTAACTGTACCCACTTGGGCACCATACCTTCCAAGTCTCTGCGGCACTCTGTCAAACAGATCATGGACTTCAACACCAATCCCATGTTTCGTGAGATTGGCGAGCCCCGCTGGTTCAGCTTCCCCAAGGTGCTGAAGACGGCTGAACGTGTTATTCAGAAACAGGTGCAGTCCCGTACCCTGTATTATGCCCGAAACCGGATTGATCTTTATTTTGGTCATGCCTCCTTTGTCGATGAACATACCATTGAGGTTCAGCAGGAAAATGGCAATGTCGAAAAGCTTCATGGTACCAATATCCTGATTGCCACCGGTTCCCGTCCTTACCAGCCTGCTGATGTCAACTTCCGTCATCCACGGATTTACGACAGTGATTCCATTCTTCAGCTAACCACCACTCCACGCCGGATGATCATCTACGGAGCCGGTGTTATTGGTTCTGAGTATGCCTCTATTTTCTCTGGTCTGGGTGTGTTGGTGGATTTGGTGGATACCCGTGATCGTCTGCTCTCCTTCCTGGATAAAGAGATTTCCGATGCGCTGGGCTATCAGCTGAGGAAAATGAACGTCATCATTCGTCACAATGAGGAGTACCAGAAAGTAGAAATGCTGGACGACGGTGTGGTGATGCACCTGAAGTCGGGCAAGAAACTGAAAGCAGATATACTTCTGTGGGCCAATGGCAGAACGGGCAATACTCAGGACATGGGCCTTGAACTGATAGGTTTGAAGCCGAACAGTCGGGGGCAATTGTCTGTTAATGAGAACTATCAGACAGAGATCGATCATATCTACGCAGCGGGTGATGTGATTGGCTGGCCCAGTCTCGCCAGTGCCGCTTATGATCAGGGCAGGTCTGCCGCAGGTAATATTGAACATGCCGGTCAATGGCGTTTTGTCAACGAAGTACCGACCGGTATCTATACCATTCCGGAAATCAGCTCGCTGGGTAAAACCGAAGAAGAGCTGACAGCCGCAGCTGTGCCCTATGAAGTGGGCAAAGCTTTCTTCTCAAGGCTGGCCCGTGCCCAGATTACCGGCGAAACTGTTGGTATGCTGAAAATCCTGTTCCACCGCGATACCGGCGAAGTGCTGGGTATTCACTGCTTCGGTGACCAGGCATCCGAGATCGTACACATTGGTCAGGCGGTGATGTCCCAGAAGGGAGAGGCCAATAATATTCGCTACTTCCTGAACACCACATTTAACTACCCGACTATGGCCGAAGCCTACCGCGTGGCTACTTTGGATGGTTTGAACCGTCTGTTCTGAACACGTCCAACCTGCCAGACTAAACAGTCTGGCAGCGGCTCATTCAGTGGCTTTCCTTTTGCAGGAGTAGTTTGATTCCGTTCAGCTGCTGCTCAAGGTCTTCAAGGGTAGGTTGACCCTTATTCTTTACAGCTTCTTCTTCCCTACGCACTTTTTGACGCTCTTCCTCCAGAACATTGACGACAATGCCGATGATCATGTTCAGAAACGCGAACGTCGTGAAGAAAATAAAACTGAGATAGTAAGCCCAACTTAATGGATAGACGGTCATGGTTTCGTACATGACATCGGTCCAGTCTTCGAAAGTCATGACCCTGAACAGGGTTAGCATACTGACGGAAATATTACCCCAGAGTTCAGGGTTGATATTCAGGAAGAAAGTGCTGCCAACAGCGGCATAGATATAAAAAATGATGAACATCAGCAGCATGACGTAACCCAGTTGCGGCAGGGCTTTCAGTAGTGAGTTCAGCAGCAGTCGAAGCTCGGGGATAACTGAAATCATCCGCAGCACCCGGAAAATTCTGATCAATCGGCCCACCAGAGCCATCTCGGTATCGCTGACCGGGATCAGGCTGACGATCACAATCAGGGTATCAAAGAGATTCCAGCCGGACTTGAAGAAATTCTTTTTGTTCTCTTCCCCAAAAAAGCGGATCAGTATCTCCACCAGAAAAAAGAGTGTGATGCCGACATCCAGCACACTGATAGTGCTTTCGAGGTAGGTTGGCAGGTTGTAGGTCTTTGCACCAATAACCAGGGCAGAGAAGATGATGATGCTGACGACAAAGAGTTCAAATATCTTGTTGGAGCGTATGGCGTTGAAGCGAGCCTGTAAATCGCTGTTTTTCATGGTTTGGTTACGACTAAAAAGGACGGTTGACTGCCATAAGTGCGAAAGTGTGAGACTGCACCGGGCTATGTTTTCATTTTAAGGCGGTCATTCTAACGTGAATAATATGACGTCCCCAAGAGGGGGAAATGATTTTTTCAGCAGGCTGGTCCCGGGAGGGAAGAGTCAACCTCGAATGCCGTCCAAGAGAGGCTGTAAAAAGCTTACTGAGGGCAAAAAGAATAATCGATATTGCCAGACAGCGATTGATTTGCCTTGACAGATGTCTGTGCAGGTCTGGTTTCTGCTATCAGCTGGCCGTTACGGAAAGAGTGAGTTACCACCGACTGCCGTCTGATGGCATCAAATACTGTCTCAGAGTCCAACAGAATCAAATTGCCGGGTTTCCCTTCTTCAATACCGTATTGGTCGTGAATATTCAGGCATTTTGCGCTGTTTCCGGTAATCAGGTCGATGCCCCGGTTGATCTGGTCCAGCCCTGTCATTTGACAACCCACCAGACCCGTAAACAACACTTGCAGCATATTACAGCCCTGCATCGGGAACCATTGGTCAACAATGTCGTCCTGACCGAAGCAAGCATTTATACCCGCTTCAAGCAGCTCTGGAATGCGAGTGATACCGCGACGTTTCGGGTAAGTATCCATTCGCCCCTGAAGATTCAGATTGGTCACCGGGTTGGCGATAAAGTGGATGCCAGAACGTTTCAGCAGGCGCATCAGCTTCACAAAATAGGCGTTATTATAGGAATGCATTGCAGTGGTATGACTGGCAGTCACACGCTGCCCCATGTTGCGTTCCAGTGCCAGAGAGGCCACTGTCTCTACGAACCGGGATTGTTCGTCGTCTATTTCGTCGCAGTGAATATCGATCAGGCTGTCGTATTTTTCTGCAAGGTCAAAGACAGTATTAAGAGAGTTCAGAGCATATTCACGGGTGTATTCAAAATGGGGAATGCCTCCTACAGCGTCGCAGCCGAGTTTCATAGCTTCTTCGAGAAGCTCTGAACCTTCAGGAAAAGACGGGATTCCTTCTTGGGGAAAAGCGACCAGTTGGATGTCAATGAGATCTTTAACGTCCTCTTTCAACTCGAGCAAAGCATGAACGGCAGTGAGGTCCGGGTCGGTAGTATCGACATGACTGCGAACGTGCTGAACGCCCTGGCCTACATACCAGGACAGTGCTTTTTTTGCTCGTTGCCTGACGTCGTCGTGTGTCAGTATTTTTTTGCGCTGAGACCAGTTCTGAATCCCCTCAAACAGGGTGCCGCTACGATTCCAGACCGGTTCACCTGCCGTCAGGCAGGTATCCAGATGGACATGAGGATCAATGAAGGGGGGCAATGCCAGCTTACCACCGGCATCAAAACTATCGGTGTCAGGCTGGCGTTGTGTGCCAGTGACAGTGATGCTGAGAATTTTACCCTGATCAAAAAGGATATCAAACAGACCTTCCTGTTGATGCAGGCGCACATTTTCAAGACGCATGATTTACCTCAGTCTGCTTTTACTGGAAGAGGGTGTTTTTCTAGAATAAAACAGGACAGTCAGAGGCTACAAGTACACCGTACAGTAAAGCAATACCTGCCAGGTACCTCTGCAAGAACAAACCCCTGTATAAACATGACTTCAGAGTTATCGGCCACCTATTCCCCCTTTCATATCAAGCTTTGTCTCGAAATTGTTCCCTACAGAGAGGTAATACTTTGATCTAATTGTGAGATGTGAACCCAATCCCTATGGTTAATGTATTGAAGCAAAGTCTTATGATAAGGATGTTAATATGATCTTAGAAAAACTTTGCGGTCAAAACTGGCCTGCCCATTTAAGAACAAGCTCAGATTGCTCGGTCAATACTGCTACCCAGGATGACTCAGGAAGGTTTCGAGCCCGAAAGGTAAGTAGCTGTCAAGTTGAAGAGAATTTAATATCAAAGAGTGTATCTGACATAACATTCCGATCCGCCGCCAGAGGCTTGGTTAATATTTCTAAAAGCATGGCTGCTGCCGCTAATTCTTGTGGAAGATTACCTGACCGAAAGGTAAAAGCAGTGGCAATAAGTGCTGAATTCGCTATCAAGCTGACAATGAAGTTAGTAGTTCAGCCAAAAGCTACTTATTATTTAAAAATGGCCGCAAAAGCATGATATAAAGGGCATCCATCCGGTCATCGGTTGAGATTCAGGTCATTCCTCAAGGGAAAGGTAGAGACACAGAGGCATATCCTGCTGATTCACGTTAAACATTATTGCGAGTAAGAGAAAAGTATCAGTGTGCTATAGACCTCAGGTCTGAGAGGGTTCATTCTATTGCCCAACGCAAGCAACTCACAGGACACAAGAGCAATGACAAAAAGAGTAGCTCTGGTCTTAGGCAGTGGTGGAGCCCGGGGTTATGCCCATGTCGGGGTAATTCGTGAGCTGGAAGCCAGAGGGTACAAAATTACGGCAATAGCCGGTGCTTCCATGGGCGCACTGATCGGTGGTCTCTGGGCCACGGGTAAACTGAATGAGTATTGTCAATGGGCAGAAACCCTTGATTCGTTCGAGATTATCCGTTTGCTGGATATTTCTTTGGGGCGTCCAGGTGTCATAAAGGGTGATCGCCTGTTTGAACGCATGCGCGACATTATCGGCGACTGCCGAATAGAAGACTTGCCGATTCCCTATACAGCCGTAGCTACCAGTTTGACCAATCGCAAGGAAGTCTGGTTCCAGCGGGGTGATCTGGTGACAGCTATTCGTGCTTCATGTGCCATTCCTTCTTTGTTCAGTCCAGTAGAAATGCATGGTCAGGTGCTGGTAGATGGTGGCGTGCTTAATCCTTTGCCAATGGCACCTGCGGGGTCAGCTCTGGCCGATATGGTGGTAGCTGTTGACCTGCTGGCTAATCCTTTTCAGAAAAATGAGGAGGTTGAAGAGGGAGAAAAGGGCAAAAAATCCATTTTTGACGGTCTTATTGACAAGCTTGTAGGTGTTAATGAGAGTAAGAAATCCCAAGATGAACTCAGTGCTTCCATGAGCCTGATGGAAATTTCCAACCAATCCATGGAAGTGATGCAGGAGTCTCTTTCCCGATACAAAATGGCGGGCTATCAGCCAGACGTCCTGGTCAACGTGCCTCGTAATATCTGTCAATTCTACGAATTTCACCGTTTTAACGAGATTGCAGCTGTGGGTAGGCAATTGGCTATTGAAGCTCTGGATCATTGGGAATCCCGTCATCGGGCTGGGCTCGACCTTCTTGTGGAGGCAGAGCCTTCCTCTTTGTGATAAAAACTCAACACATTACTAAGGCTTAATGAACTTCAGAATGGCTTCTGATTATTTCTGGTGTCTGAGGACATAAAAAGTTGGTTGGCAGGCATTGGCGGGTGTGCTTATAGACGGTGATCTTCCCGCACCTGTTCTATATCTTTTTGCCAGCGCTGAACCGTGCGTATCGCCAGGTGAGCGCAGCACAGGTTTTCACTTTACGTGCACCCTGTGAAACAGCTCTCTGGATTAAAGCAACGGTTTCCTTGCGATCAGGGAGAGGGATCAATCGTCCCCGCGCCCTCCCCAGATCGCGTTTGCCTTTTTTGTCAGAACCAGCAGTGCTGTGCTTTCAGCAAGTACCTTGTCTTTGCGTTTAAGTTCTTTTTCCAGTTTCTGGATACGCTTCTTGTCATCTCGTCTGGCAGCGGCCGGTATCTGACGGGATTCAGCAGGCT
>NZ_JAHHPN010000140.1:0-1222 GCF_024606325.1 Endozoicomonas sp. ONNA1 | reverse complement strand
ACAATGCTGCTGATTCTCTGATCGCTCAGGGTTAAGCCATACCTCTGCCGGTAATTGCCAGTTTCTGGTTTCACGGCTTCCCCAACGCTCAGGGTGTTGCTCTTTTGCTTTACGGTAAACTCTTTCACGATTCAGAACCTTCTTCTGAGCCTTCCCTGTGTGTCTGTCGCAGGGTGTCTGGAACTTGATGCCACTGTGCTTATGCTCCATGTTGTACCAGTTTACGAACCCATACACCCACTCTCTGGCTGACTCCAGACTGGCGAAGTGATTCGGATACCCGGGACGATATTTCATGGTTCTGAAGCCTGACTCTGAGTATGAGTTATCGTTACTCACGCGTGGCCTGCTGAACGATGTCTGTACACCCAGTTGCTGAAGAGTACTTAGCATAGTCGCCCCCTTCATCGGGCTGCCATTATCCGAATGCAGGACCAGCGGTTGTTCCTGAAGACTGATCTTATGCTGCATGAAGGCTTTGCGGATCATCTGAGCAGCCAGGTCAGAGGACTCCCTCTCATGGACTTCCCAAGTCACAATCATGCGGCTATAAACGTCCAGAACCAAATAGAGGTAATAATATTTACCCCTGATGGGCGACCCCAAAAAGGTTATATCCCACGACCAGAGCTGATTTGGTGCCGTGGCCCGATGCGATGTCGGCTTCCGCTTTACTGGCTTCTGACTGCGACCTCGGTGATGCTGTTGATTATGAGCCTTCAGCACTCGATAAAAGCTTGACTCAGAAGCTATATAAACACCTTCGTCGGCCAGTGTCGGTACAATCTGGCATGGCGACTTACTTTTGAATCGCTCGCTGTTACAGACTTTCAGAATCTCGTTTTGCTCGCTCTTGGTTAGTTGGTTGGCAGGCATTGGCCGGTCTGCGTATTGACGCTGATCTTCCCGCACCTGTTCTACATCTTTTTGCCAGCGCTGAACCGTGCGTATCGACAGGTTGAGAGCAGCACAGGCTTTCACTTTACGTGCCCCCTGTGAAACAGCTTCCTGGATTAAAGCAACGGCTTCCTTGCGATCAGGGAGAGGAATCAATCGTCCTCGCGCTCCCCCCAGATCGCGTTTGCCTTTTTTGTTAGAACCAACAGTGCTGCGGTTTCAGCAAGTGCTTTGTCTTTGCGTTTGAGTTCTTTTTCCAGTTTCTGGATGCGCTTCTTGTCATCTCGTCTGGCAGCGGCCTGTACCTGACGGGATTCAGCAGGCT
>NZ_JAHHPN010000139.1:0-8525 GCF_024606325.1 Endozoicomonas sp. ONNA1 | reverse complement strand
GTATCCGAAGCTTCCAGTTTCGCGTAAAGTCATTTGTGATCAACAGTTTAGCTGCATCGTTGGATAGTACTTTTTTCCTTTAAACAATAAGTCATTATCCAGATATTTTCTTCATTTACGAAGTGATTCTACTGTATATTACACAATATTTTGCCCAATCTGCCGCTAGACGATCTATATTCGAAGATCTTGTTATAATCCGATGGAACACAGGGACATATCGGGTTCGTTGTTGCTTAAATTACACCAGTAGCCATGGAAAACATTGGTGTTTCAGTAATGAAAAGCACTAAGGTAAGATACCAACATGCCTGTTATCACACTGTCTAACCGGGCCTACCCGGTGGATAAAAACCGGTGCCTGCTGGACTCTTTACTGGCAAAAGGTGAAAAAATACCTTTTTCCTGTCGTTCAGGTATCTGTCATGCCTGCATGATGAAAGCCGACTTGGGACAACCCACCAAACAGAGCCAGATTTCCCTGAGCAGTGAAAAAGTCCGTGAAGGGTATTTTCTGGCGTGCCAGTGTCTGCCTGAAAATGATATGACCGTCTCCCTGCCCTCCAGAAGCCACACTCAAGCCGCTATTACTGCGAAACAATTCTTAAGCCCCACTGTCGTGGCCCTGACGCTCGCTCTCCGGCATCCGATGAGCTATTCCCCCGGCCAACACATCTGTATAGACGTAGGACAACAGCTGCAAAAAGAGTGTTATCTGGCGTCAATGCCAAACCTTGATCAATCGATGGTCATCCATATCCAGCGTAAGGTGGCAGACCCTTTCAGCACCTGGGCGCACGATGCTGCCAGAGCAGGACAGCGAGTCAGCATCAGCAGCCCCCGTGGATTAAATCTTTGTGGAAATCTGCTCGATACCCCTGACCAAATCCTTATTGCCCAGGAAATAGGGCTGGCCCCCTTGCTGGCTTATGCCCGTGAAGCTCTGGGCAATATTGAGTCCTCATCACATCTTAGAATTCATCTAATCCACGAAACATACAGCAGCGACGAACATTACGGTCTTGGGTCGTTGGAAGCACTCTCGCAAATGGATCAATTCAGCTACACCCTGACCACAGGGCGACAGGACTATGGACAATGGCTGGACTCGGCATTATCAGAGGCCTCATCGATTAGAGTGATTTGCGCCGGTGACATCACCTTCAGCACATCTATTGAGTACACCTGTTCTCTTCGAGCAGGTATCGAATGCATCACTTTGAACAGTGAACTTTCCTGATCCACTTTTCCCTTCGCAACCCACACTCTTCCTGTTAATCTAAAATCATCTATCTGATCGTCTCGGCAAGATTAAAAAGGTGGAATGGAAGTATGACTATGCAAGATCGAGTCAGTGACAAACTGACAGCTGCCCTGGAGCTTGAACACTTTGAAATATTCAATGAAAGCCATAGGCACAATGTGCCATCGGGCTCTGAATCCCATTTTAAAGTGGTTCTGGTTAGCCAGGCATTTGAAGACACAATGCCGGTTAAACGCCACCAGCTGATTTACAAAATCCTCTCCGATGAAATGCAAGGGGGCATTCATGCCCTGGCCCTTCATACTTATACCCCCGGTGAGTGGAACGAGCGTAAAGGACAAGCACCTGACAGTCCGGACTGCAGAGGTGGCAGCAATTGACATGCGACCTTATATGATAGGGAATCTTTCTGGGGTGGGATTGTCTGAGTAAAGGAGCTAAACAAACAACTCATTTCCTTGAAGAGGCATTTAAAATGAATAGTGTGACAGGAGATAATGTGCACGGTAATTCCAATAGTATTCCCTCAAAGGGCGAAACGCTTGCGGAATTTCAAACACGAGAACCGGTGAATTTCGGAAAGTATCAGGTTAAAGTATTGATGACTTATGTCGACAGTATGCATTCTGCGAAATTTACCCAATATGTTGGAAAAGATGTTAAAAATTTCGATTCACGTCGAGAAGCATTGGACTCCGAACAGCGATTAATTCCCGGACAAATCAAGTCTATCACCGATACCATGATAAACGGGGTCAAGCAGTTAGAGCATTATCGTTCTCTGGATTACATTGAACCCAGGTATAATCCTGATAATGTTAAGAATGAAGAAGCGAAAGAATTTGTAGTCGCTGTGATGGAAGAGATTGCAAGTGATATTAAGCAAGTTGAAAAGCATATTGAGCGTTCATCTTCTGCGGCAACCAATGCCAGTCAAGCAATCGCTCACCAAGAGGAGAGGCCCTGATAACAATGTGCACTACTTCGAAATATCCAATCCAGTCCTTCTTCGATTGATTGATAGAATGTAAAATCCTTCGCCCCGGATCTGAAGTGGAGAGCCCCCGACGTGTGCGGCGGTGTACAATTCGAGCTGGATGGTCAGACCATCAAAACCTATTTCCCAAATCCCAAAGCCCGCCTGCCGGTATTGAGCCGACAGGGTCAGCAGGTTCTGGTTCCCTGGGGTCGCCGCGAGAGTCAGCCAGGCCTTACACCACAGGGAGGCTGGGCAAGACTGGAGTCCATTAAAAAGGGTATCTGGAACCGGTTTAGCCCCAGGCCCGTCAAAATCAGCGTTGATGCTTTTATGGAAAAAGATGAAGCGGGGGAGAGCCACTGGTTTCTCCTGGAAAAACAGCAGTTTATCCAGGGGCTGATCGCTACTGATGGTCCTTTTACCCGACTGTATGTCGTGACCGAAGAAAACGAACAAAGTTGTCACAAGAGTCATCGCTGGCCCAGAGTGATCGATGCCCCGGAACCCCTCAGAGCCCCTTCAGAAGGACTCTTTTAGCAGACGATCTCGGTAAATCATACTTTTCAAAAGACAAACATTAGTAGACACTCTACCCCAGTTAAAGCAAATACCTTAATCAAACAACGGCTCGCACCATGACAGCTTATAAAAAAATTCGCCGACTTTTTACTCTGCCTCTTGCTCTGCCTTTTGTGCTTGTCAGCGCCCTGCTACTCACAGCTTGCTCAACGCAGCAAAAAATTGATACTGAAGAACAACCCTTCAGCGGCTATCTAGAAAACTATGAAAGATTGACTGCTTTTGATGATGATACCGCCATGCGCTGGGTCAGCGGCGATCTGAAAAAGTATAAAAAGGTTTATCTTGAGCCCGTCAATCTGTTCCCAAATTACAACGCCACCAATGATGCCCAGCGCGAAGTAGCCACTAAAGTCGCTGACTACCTGAACAATGGTTTCAGGGAAGGCCTGAAGCAGCGAGGAATACTGGCAGAAAAACCCGGACCCGGTGTTTTGGTTATTCAGCCAGCCATTACCGGCATTGTGTCAGAGATGAAGGATCTTAAACCCAGACAATTTGTTCTCCCCGTCGCCGTTGCCAGAACCCTGATCAAAACAGCCACCGACCGTCTGGATTACATCGTGGCTCTGTATTTGGAAGTGCAATTGAGAGATGGCAAAACAGGCAGACTGGAAGGTGAGGTGCTGCGTAAAGGAATCAACAAGCAATCGGACAACGACAAAGTCACCAAAGAAGATGTCAAAGCCGTTCTGGATGACTGGCTGGACTTCTACAGCCGTGGCCTGGACAAGCTAACCCATAAAGATCAGTAAAAATCACCAACATGGCTGCCTGTCGGGCTCATCAGGCAGCCTGCTCTTAATCCCCCCATACACTCAGGAGACCGAGGTGTGTAAACCACACTCACGGTTACCAATGACTTTGGTAGGGTCATAGTAATCTTCTTCAATGGGAAGGTCGTTCATTACCAGGTACTCTTCAACATCCAGCTCT
Organism: Endozoicomonas sp. ONNA1; assembly: GCF_024606325.1. Taxonomy (NCBI): domain Bacteria; kingdom Pseudomonadati; phylum Pseudomonadota; class Gammaproteobacteria; order Oceanospirillales; family Endozoicomonadaceae; genus Endozoicomonas; species Endozoicomonas sp. ONNA1. Next base: position 4,767 of record NZ_JAHHPN010000139.1, on the reverse strand, counting down.
GTCCAGTTCAACAGAGGGGCTACCCGGTAATAACCGTCTTTGGTTTCACTGACGACCTCCAAACCCTGACGAAAAGCTGTCTGGTCTTTTCTGATAGCCGTCAACCAATAGTCAGGAGAAAAACTCTGCATGGCCCGTCCAAAAGGCTCCAGTTTGACCTGTCGGGTAAACTCGTCATGCGCTGGCGTATCCACCTCTGGCACACCACCCATGATGGCATCACGATAGGCACGACTGTATTCCGGGTGATAAATCTGAATGTTCAATTCCAACGTTTGGATCAGATCCCGGGCGAAGCGATAGGTCGCCCGTGTGCCGTAACCAGAATCAATCCAGATCACCGGCAAATCCGGTTGAATCCGGGTGGACATATGCAGAATGGCAGCTTCGTGAGGACCAAAGTTAGTGGTAACCACCGGCTTCATAGCCTTTTGCAGAGCCCAGCGGATAATCTCTTGTGGCGAGCGCTCGGCAAGCTCACGGTTAATGGTCTCCAGATCCATTGATTCCCCCGAAATACTTATTCTTTAACATTTGTGTCTTGGTTTAGCCAAACTATAGGTGATGAGGTTCCCGGGAGGCAATGGATCGTCTAGAACATATCTTTCTTTGCAAATAGTGAGTTGGACTAATGCCCCAGAAACTTGTCAGATTTAAAACAATGTCAAAAAGAGGATTAAAATCAGATCTTACGTACCACATGAAGGCCATGTCTGACGGGTAAAAGAACATTATCCAGATCCGCCCTGGAAGACAGATAGCGGTTCAGCTTTGCAATCACCTCATCCCGCTCATCCAGAGGGTTCAATACACCGCCTTTCCAGAGCGCATCGTCAATAACAATAACGCCTCCCTGCTTCAGCATGGGGAGAATCAGCTCCAGATATTCAAAGTATTTTTTCTTGTCGGCATCAATGAAAACAAAGTCGAGTTCTCCCTCAATGGTAGGGATGGTTTCCAATGCTTTGCCAAACAGTACTTTCAACTTATGAGAATGGGGTGATCGGTCAAAGAATTCCTCTGCAATAGCAATGGCACGAGGATTAGTTTCACAACAATAGATTTCACCATCCTCTGGCAGGGCTTCAGCCATGGATAAAGCCGCGTAGCCGGTGAACATGCCGATTTCCAACACCCTCTTGCTGTGACTTAAGGCTACCAGCAGTTTCAAGGTTTGCCCCACCATTCTTCCCGACATATTTCCCGGATAGCGGGTCCGGTCTTCTGTCGCCTGGGCCAGCTCTTTCAGAAGTGGCGACTCACCGCCGGTAATGTCATGGCAATATTGTTCGATATCGGGATTTACAATGACCGTCATGGCCTTTCCTTCACTGCATTAACGGGCAGATTCTATCAGGAGCCTGCTGAGTAAAAAATGCCTTTTAACCGTGCCCGACTGATACACTCATGGTAGGATTTGAAGCGGCTTCCCGAACACTCTGAGCAAGCCAGGAAGGAACAGAGGGCACTGGCAAAAATAAATAGAACCTATCACTCACTCAACTCTTGCAAGGCAGTAAACCGTGACAGAAAAACCCATTGTAGAAATAAACTATTGCAGCCAGTGCCAGTGGTTGCTCCGCTCCGCCTGGCTTGCTCAGGAATTGCTCAGTACGTTCAGCACCGATCTGGGAGAGGTGAGACTGAAGCCCGGAACAGGTGGTGTCTTTGTCATCACCCTGAACGGCAAACAGATCTGGGAAAGAAAACAGGACGGCGGCTTTCCGCAACCCAAGCAGATCAAACAGAAAGTCCGTGACCTGATAGATCCTGAACGGGATCTCGGACACAATGACCGTTCCTGATTTATGCTAGTCCGGCCAAAGAGAATCTCGCTACTTCCAGCAGGCTCTGACAGCATCCAGCTACTTTCAGAAGCCCCGATCGTGTCATATCAGGGGCTTCTTTCAAACCTTCAGGAAGACGGTTAAACCCAGTCGGAAGCAGGCTTTTTGCGGAATCGGATCATTGGCAAGAACAAACCCAGCAGAATACCTATTATGATCGTACCACTTCCATAGAGATACCAGCGCATACTGCTACTCCGAATCAGCTGGTTATTTTCAGCCTCTATTACCTCAATCCGGTTTTTCAACTGTAAATTTTCTTCCATCAATTGCTTGTTCCGACGATCCAGTGCCTGAGGATCAGCGGTCGCTTCTCTCAAGGCGATAAACTCAGAGGTTTTGTCGTCCAACAGCCCGGTGGTCTCTTCAAGAGTACCTTTAACATTGTCCAGCTCATCCTCAGTGGCAGATAATCCAGATTTTAGAGCCGTGTTCTCTTTGGTCAGTTGCGAAAGGTTTTCCAGCACCTTTGGCAGACGCTCTCTGGCAGGCTCCTCGACCACCAGATACTGACGGGGGATATACCCTTCTAATCCGTCAGCCGTTCTGACCTTGCTGTATCCTTCTCCGGCATCAGCTTCGAGAACTGTCATTCTCAGTCCTGTTTTCAGACCCCGGTGCAAAATCCGGTATTGAGCACCGGGCCCTGAACGCAGTGGGACATAAACAACATCAGTAACATAACGAGTTTCAGCCTGAACCGGTTCAGCCTGAACCATTGAACCCAGTAGCACTATAGCACCAAGGGACAAAAACAGTTTGTGTAAGGATTGTTTCACGTTTTCTCTCTTAGCCAGGCTGCCCTGCTATCAGAATGCTTCAGACAGGGCGAGGCGCCTGTATACCTTAATATCAAAATGACAGACTTCCGGAAGGAAAATCAGGGGAGTACTTTCTTGAATGGCTTCACACTCACAGAACGATAAACACCAGCGGCCACATAGGGGTCATCATCAGCCCATAATTGTGCGGCTTCGAGGCTATCAAATTCAGCGATAACAATACTGCCACTGAACCCGGCCTCACCCGGGTCATTACTGTCTATAGCAGGACAAGGGCCTGCCAGAACCAGGCGCCCCCGGGATTTTAGCACCTCAAGTCTTTCCAGGTGAGCAGGCCTGGCTGTCTTGCGCAGAGACAGACTATTTTCAACATCTTCACTGATGACTGCGTATAGCATTTATTTTTCCTCGGCCTGAATATGTCTTGAGATCACCAGGAACTGCAAGACGACAAAGACAAAAGTAAGAATCAGACTGCCGAACACCTTAAAGTCCACCCAGAACTCATGGAAGGTAAAGGCGACATAAAGGTTGGCGGCACCCAGTAGTGTAAAGAATATGACCCAGCTCAGATTCATACGAATCCAGATCTCATCGGGCAGGCTGATGGCATGTTCCATCATTCGCTGCACCAGTGGTTTTTGGCCAATAAACTGACTGCCCAGAAAGGCGGCAGCAAAGATCCAGTTTACAATCGGTGCTTTCCATTTCAGGAAGTTCTCGTCCTGAAAAGCCAGAGTCATACCACCGAATAAAACCACGGCTAACAGAGTAATAAGTTGGCTCTTCTCAAGAGTTTTGTTCTTGATGAAGCTGCCACCGTAAACAATGACAGATGTAATGATCAGGAAGAAAGTGCCACTGATGGCTCCTCCCACCTCAAGAGAATATCCGGCTACATCCACCATTCTGGGGTCCATTTTGTAGACCGTAAAAAAGATGATCAGTGGAATAAAATCAATCAGTTGCTTCATATTAAACCAGTCGGGTTACCTTGTGATTTACTTGGATATTTTGCTCAGGGCGGCTCACTAGCCGAATTCAGAGCTCGTTAAATCACCCTGTAGTTTACTATGGAACGACTTCATTGCCATGCCTGACCGGATCTATCCTGCCAATTTTTTAAAAGCCTTTACCGTTCCATTGGTGGTAGAGTGTACCGACAGTTACTACTTATTTGTATCGCAATGACCCTGAATGTCGACCTCCATTGCCACACCACCGCATCCGATGGTTCCATGGGACCGCTGGAAGTTTATGAACGAGCACGTGATCAAGGTGTCGATATACTGGCTATTACGGACCATGACTCGGTGGCCGCACACCAGTTTCTAAAGAATAAAACGCTCGAAGGCCCCAGGCTGATCACCGGGATGGAATTATCAACTACCTGGTCTGCGATGGAAATCCATATTGTTGGCCTTAATTTTTCCCTGTCACACCCGGATCTTGAAAAAATCATTCATCACCAGCGCTCTGCCAGAAAGCAGCGATCACTGCTAATCGCCAACCGCCTGGTGAAGAAACTGAAACTCGATATCAGTGCAGACGTTTTGATGGATGAAGTCATTGAACTGGCCTTAAACCGGCAGAAACAAACGGCTGACGGCTTTGTTTTATCGAGAAAAAATATCCAGACAGGCCGCCCTCACTTCGCCCATTGGTTGCTGGAAAAAGGCTACATCAATGAGTTGCAGGCGGCTTTTGATAAACATTTGTCGCATCAGAAAAATAGGCAACTTGAAGGCCTTCTGGCCTCCCATGGGTCAGGCCGTAGCCTGGATCAGAGCTTTGAAAGGCTCGGCTGTATTAGCTCACCCGGGAAAATACAAAATGACCCGCACCAAACTCAGGGCTCTGGTCAGGGACTTCAAACTGGCAGGTGGCCACGCCCTTGAAGTCAGCAGCTGCCAGCAACCTCCCGGACAGCGGGAAACGTTGGCCAGACTTTGCCAGGACTTTGAACTTGGGGCTTCAAGAGCGAGTGACTTCCATACCCCTGCCAATCCGTGGGTAGAACTGGGCAGAGCACCAGAACTTCCCGATGATACCCTGCCTGTCTGGGAGAGCTGGTGGTCACCAAATGATCGCCATCGGCTTTAAATGTTCGCCATCGGCATTAAAGATGTCTGATCTGA
>NZ_JAHHPN010000138.1:0-5353 GCF_024606325.1 Endozoicomonas sp. ONNA1 | reverse complement strand
CTTACAACCTTAGATATTTATATTTGGTTTTAGTTCCCTATGAATACTTAGACTTCTGACACTTCCAGCCTTGTCGAGGCTTCAACCTAAAAGGCTACAGCCAGCCTATTGCGAGCGGACATACGCAGAAGCTATGCATAGCCCAGGGATCAAATAAGTGTTGCAGCGAGCTGTTGTCACAGGTAGCGTTGAAACATTGACTCAAAGGATTGAGCACATGTTATCGACCCTGCTTCGTCTTCTTGCGATTCTTTCATCTCATCTGCTTAGCAATCATTCCTGGGCATCGGAACCCGAGCTCTGGTATCAGAAGGTCTGGTGCGAAGGTAAAGGTGGCGAAGTTGAAGTCAGGCTGGATGATGGGAGACGTGTTGATTGCATGACTGAAAGTCATGCCATTGAAATGGATTTTGCCAACAAATGGCCTGAAGCCATCGGCCAGTCCCTGGCCTATGGAATGCTGACCAGAAAACAGGCGGGAATTGTGTTGATTCTGAGAAAACCATCCGACCATGAATACTGGGATCGCTTACAGCAGGTTTTGGAGCACTATCAACTTCCGGTTACGACTTGGAAACTCGGTCCCTGAAACCGCCGTTTTTTCTTTTATGAAAAAAGTTTAATGATTCACTCATCTTCCGGTTACCTGCCTTCGATTATGCTACGCCCATCTTTTAAACAGATACCTATATCGATAGAAAACCGGAGACTCAAACCATGAATCCAACACTGTCTGCTTTCCTTGCTGCTTCAACGATTGCTCTGACCACTGGCAACGCAATGGCTGAATACACCGGCCCCAATAGCACACCCACCATCAATGATATTGCCACCATCATCGAAAACCCGGTTGATGACTCCCGGGTAGAACTGACCGGTTACCTGACCAATAAAATCGACGATGAGACCTACACCTTTTCAGATGGTAAAGACAGCATTCAGGTAGAGATTGAGTCCAGAGACATGCCTGACGTGCAGATTAATGAAAAGACCAAAGTTAACATTCTGGGTGAAGTCGAAAGCGGTGCTTTTGAAACCACCGAAATTGAGGTCGAAAAAATTTCTGTCATTTAAACAGACCTTCCGTTTGAAAAAGGGTTGCCAGAAATCCTACGGCAACCCTCAGTCCGTTTAAAACAAAGCCAAAAATAGTCGACTGAAAGGAACATCTAATCAATCGATCTGGTAAACCAGCGTAGAACCAGAGACTTCATGACCGATAATCAATAAAGGCTTTCCAGTTGGACTTTCAGAAGCCTCGACAAACTTCATCCCTTCGGGAGACACATCGCCTGCTTTTTCTGGCTCTTTGTCAGTATCAACAGAAAAGTCACGGTTGTAGACATAGCGGACAAACTCAGCTTCTGCTGGATCAGTCACGTCGTACATCAGGACACCACCGGTTCGCTCCAGGCCAATAAACGCATATTGACGTCCATCAATCTCACCCACGGCCAGTGCCTCTGGCTCAGGGCCTTTATCATCACTGCGGTTATCGCCTTTGGTTTCCTCGTCATTATTGTTGAAATGTTTACCCAGTACGGCTGCTGTCACTTCTTCAAAGTCACTACCCGAGTCATAAACCAGCTCACCCGCTTCGTTCCAGATAGAAAATGAGCGAGCGCCATAGGAGTAAAGTTCTTCAAACTGGCCATCGTTATCCGTATCACCCAGTGTGTTGGTAATTTTCAGGCGAGCAAGCTTTTTCTTATCTTTGGCTGCCTCAGCATTAGGATGCTCCCGGGCGACCTCAACCTTCTTGGTACGAACCTCTTCTGTGAACCCCAGGCAACCGTCTTCGTTATCGTATTTCAAACCACCTGAAGCCAGGCACTGATCTTCAGAAGCAGTTGTGTACCAATAATCTCTGGCATCACCTTCGTTGGCTGTCACAACATAGGTTTTACCTTCGACCGAATAGGTAGCAATGGTATCTGGCTGATACATACCGTAGACACCGCTCCATTTCTGAAGATTCACACCACCATCTTTATTGCTGGCATCCATCGCAAATTGGCCATAATCCTTATAGCCAAGGGGAACAATAGAATCAATTCGCGCATTGGCAATATCAACGAGTGCCAGGGCATTGTTTTCCTGCAGAGAAACGTAAGCAGTTCCGGAATCAGCAGAAACGGCTATGTACTCAGGCTCAAGGTCCTGAGCCACAGAGGCATCACGACCAAAAACCCTGACATCTTTCGGCAATTCACTGTTTCTGGAGTAGCCTTTGTTGAAAGCAGTGAAAGTAGCATGACGTGGTTCTTCCAGTTTGCCTTCAGAAGTCACCTTGACAACGCTGACCGAACCTTCCGGGTCATCTTTGTAATCTGATGAAGGTTCACCTTCGTTTGCTGTCAGCAGGTATTTTCCATCCGGTGTAAAGGTCACCATATCAGGCAGCGCCCCTACCAATTTATAATCACTGAATACGGCACCACCTTCGGTATCGAGCTTATAAACAATGACAACGCCTTTCTTTTGTTTGTCGCTATTTTCAACAGCAACAGCCAAAAGATCGCCATGAACAGAAACGCTGTTAGCGGTGCCCAGCTTCATGCCATCAATACTGGACTCAAGATTGATCTTGCCAATTTTGAGAATATTGGAATCCATGGTCGGATTAGCAAGTGGCTGCCCCTTGAGGGATTTGCCACTGAGAATATCTATGGTTTTATCAAGGGCGTTGACAACATAGATAGACTGACTGGCTTTATGCCAGGCCACAATCTCTGCGGCACCTTTATGGTAACTGCCAGAAGCATATCGACCGATCGGCTCCATGGTGGGATGGGAAACTTCAGCATTTTCCTGAACCATTGAACAGCCAGCCAAAATAAAGGGAGCTGCCAGAGTGATAGCGTTGCGAGTAAGTTTCAGTTCCATTGAGGTTCCTGATTTTATTCAATTTGATCAGGGCTTTTTATAACGGTTGCAAATGACTGTTTAATGACAACTATGACATAGAGACAAAGTTGTCTCGCACCAACACTCTGAGGCTGCGCCAAAAGTGCGGCATTCTCTGTTTTGACAGCCTCCTCGACATGAGAACGAGAATGAGCAGAAAAGCTAACCAAAATCACAAACCCGGAGCAAGCTCCGGGTTATTAATATTCAGAGATGAATAATCTGAGCTTAAGCCTGCTCAACAGTATTCTTTTCAACGGCCTTGGGAGAAGCTTTAGTCAAACAGATAAAGCCAGCAATACCGGCTATCAGGGACGCAATCAGAACCCCTGCTTTGGCCAGTACTAAATCATTGGGGCTGCCAGCAAATGCCAGTTCTGATATGAAGATCGACATGGTGAAACCGATTCCGCCCAGAAAGGCAACGCCCACAATATGCAGGAAGTTACATTCATGAGGCAAGTCACCCCATCCCAGCTTCCAGCCTATCCAGGTGGCACCTGCAATACCAATTAACTTACCTAACACCAGACCCAGAGTGACACCCAAGGTGACGTTATTGAAAATCTCGGTATCCCCGGAAAAAACATCAAAGGGAATACCGGCATTGGCCAGGGCAAAAATGGGAATGACGATATAAGTCACCGGTAAGTGCAGGCTGGTTTCGATTCTCTGCAGTGGAGCTTCTGCCAGGCGAGTACCATTTCCAAGCGCCCGGACGTAAGCACGCATTTTTTCATTACGCAAAACGTCCTCACCAGGACGGTAACTACCATCAAATCGCCGAATCAGATTTTTTATCTGGTCACTGAATGCAACAGGATCGTATTTGGGTTTAGCCGGAATGGCAAAAGCGGTAATAACGCCAGCCAATGTCGCATGAATACCGGCTTCGTACAGCTGCAACCAGAGGCCACCACCCACCAGGAGATAAGGCAGTGGATTACGAATACCAAAAGCATTCATCACCCACAAAAAGGCAGTGAATCCAGCAGCCCACAGCAAAGCCACCTGATTGATTTCGTTGGTGTAGAAAACAGCAATGATCGCAATAGCTCCCAGGTCATCCACAATGGCCAAAGCCACGAGGAAGGTAATCAGACTTTTAGGAACACGGCCACCCAGAAGTGCACAGGTACCAACAGCAAAGGCAATATCCGTTGCCATCGGAATGCCCCAACCGTCTGCGGCAACACCTGTCGGGTTGATGCTGGCATAGATCAGTGCGGGCACTACCATACCCCCAATCGCAGCCATGATAGGCAATACGGCATGTTTGAGGTCGGAAAGCTCACCGACAAGAAACTCACGTTTGAGTTCGAGACCGACGTGGAAAAAGAAAAAAGCCATCAGACCATCATTGACCCAATGGTGAATAGACATCTTCAGGCCGCCTTCACCGATAGAAATACCGGCATAGGTTTTCAGAATCTGTTCATAGAGGGGAGACAGATTACTGTTCGCGATCACCAAAGCGATGACAGCGCAGATCATCAGAAGGATGCCGCTGGTCGTTTGACGATGGATAAATTCTTCAAAAGGCGTGAGGATACGGTCAAATGCCGCCTCCCAGCGAGCGTTATAAACCCTGCCTTTCCGACCAATAAATTTTGTAAAATTATTTCCCGCCACAGCAACTCCTCAAGAGCATCAAGCTTGACACCGTAGACTACATCATGCGTTTGTTGATGTCTCTTAAATGTTCAGCGAGTCTTTCAGTTGCCTTTAGTCAGTTATCTATCGGAGGTTATACCCCCATGAACCTGCTTACGAACTTCCGCTTCAAGACTTTGGAGTAAAAGGCTGGACATCCATCAATAGACGGCTCTCGTCTTTGTGCCGTCTTTTGTTGGTACAAAGCGGCTGCAAACAAAGGGGAATTCTTTTGTGGAAGTGTTAGGGTCAGGGATCCTTCGTAAGGCCAGCCCGCGATTTTTCACTAAAGGCGATACCTTTTTGTTATATTTCTCAAAATAAATGCTACCTTGACTTGACACAATTTGATACAAGATGAAGGCAGTTTACGATGAAAGAGTTAAGAATATCGCTTTTTCTTTACTTGATAACATCCGTATCAGTGGTAAATGCAAACCCTGAAATAATTCAAGCAGCTGAGAAATTTATACTTTTGAGTAACCAATTAGCGTTAAAAGTTATGCCTCCAGGAAGTCAAAGCCATGAAATATTTAGATCTATTAGTTTTAGCACTGGTTTGAATATAATGATTGACGATATCAGGGTACTTCTTTCTGAATTACAACACAGAACTACCAGAAAAGATTTAAGCGTAAAATCTTTGTTTGTTATGAATATGCCTAAATTGGTATTTCCTGTTTTTCCAACAACTTTTTACGAGTCTACTGCCGATTTTAGTTTGCAACAATTACGAGCATTGACATCCTCCCACAGCTAAAGCAGTGGGATTCCTCCAGCGAGACGGCTATGC
>NZ_JAHHPN010000137.1:0-1582 GCF_024606325.1 Endozoicomonas sp. ONNA1 | reverse complement strand
CGGAGTCCGATAGGACTCCTAATGCGGTCTATCCTGCTGTTCGATGTATTGCTTAAGAACTTCAATCGGCGCACCACCTACGGAACCCGCAAAGTAGCTCGGACTCCATAGAGCATTCTTCATATATGCAGGCTTTATCAGCTCTGGATGATATTGTTTCAGTCTTCGGCTTGAAACACCTTTCAGACTGTTTACCAGTTTTGATACTGCTACTTTTGGTGGATAGTTTACCAGAATGTGTACGTGATCTTGCTCGCCGTTAAATTCTTCCAGTTCTACTTCAAAATCAGAACATACGCTTCGGAATATTTTTTCAAGTGTTTTCAGATGTCTGTCTGTAAATACTTTGCCTCTGTACTTTGTGATAAAAATCATGTGTGCATGAAGCATAAAAACGCATCTTCTACCCTTTCTTAATTCCATTAGACCAACCTTGAAATAGCCATTATGGTCTATATAATAAATCATTATGGGTATTCAGACCAAAACACTGTCAGTCAGGGTGAAAGACAAACACGCAAAGGTACTGCGTGAAATGGCTTATGAGGTCAATCAAGTCTTTAATCTGGCTAACGAGCTAACCATGAAAGCCAATGGTCGTACGAGCGACTATGGGCCGGTTAAGCCTGTTTGGTTGTCTGCTTATGATGTCCAGAAGCCCGTTCTTGTTTTCAGGAAAGAGCAAAAGTACTTAATTCCGTCTCACACGGCTCAGGAAGTCTGTGCAAAGCACCATCAAGCTAGAAATCAATTTAAGAAAGCAAAGCTACGTTGGCGCATCAGCTCTGGAAGCAAGCGCTCTCTTGGTTGGATACCTTTCAAAAAAGGCTCTGCAAAGTGGTCTAACGGACAGGTAAGGTTTGCCAGAAAAAGCTTTAACGTCTGGGATAGTTACGGTCTTTCAAAGTATCAATTTCTTGCAGGCAGTTTTTCAGAAGATAGTCGTGGGCGCTGGTACTTCAATGTGGCGGTGCAAACCGAATCAAAACCTGTTACCGAAGGCAAAACCGCTATAGGAATTGATCTTGGGCTGAAAGATGTAGCTACTTGCAGTAACGGCGATCAGCTTGAATCAAAGCAGTTTTATCGTGAGCTGGAAGAAAGGCTTGGTACGGCTCAAAGAGCCAACAAGAAGCAAAGAGTTAAGGCTATTCATGCGAAAATTAAAAATCGCAGAAAAGACCAGATTCATAAATTTACGACACGGCTGGTAAACAACCACGCCGCTATATTCGTAGGCGATGTAAGCAGTACCAAACTGGCAAAAACGAAAATGGCTAAGTCTGTTCTGGATGCTGGTTGGGGAATACTGAAAGATCAACTGAAGTACAAAGCGATGGCGCAGTCAGTTGTGTTCGAGGTCGTCAACGAATCCCACTCCACCCAAACGTGTTCGAGCTGTGGCACTATTCCGTCCAGCAGTCCGAAAGGTAGAACAGGTTTGCGAATAAGAGAATGGACTTGTTCAGAGTGCGGAGCTGAACACCTGCGTGATTTAAATGCAGCAAAGAACATTCTTGCGGCTGGGCATAGCCGTCTCGCTGGAGGAATCCCACTGCTTTAGCTGTGGGAGGATGTCAAT
>NZ_JAHHPN010000136.1:0-2676 GCF_024606325.1 Endozoicomonas sp. ONNA1 | reverse complement strand
GAATCCCAAAATAACGACAAAAAGCAATAAAAACAGGCACACGATGACGACAGCTCCCCTGTTGCCGTGTTACGAGGAAACGAAAGAAGTTTTCTCCGGTTTCTGGTATGGCACCACCGGAAAACTTCAGGCAATAGTCACTGATCGCCTTAATGCGTTGCGTCGTGTCTTTGGCTTTCTTTATTCTCAGCAAAGGCGCCTGTATTTCTGATGGTTGCTGGCCAATGTTCGTCAGCACTTCTTCCAGTACTGTTTTCATGCCTTCTGAACAGCGGGCATCAAAACGGTTTGATTCTTTTAACCGGGCTGCTTTTAACCGGGCTTCTTTAGCAGATTTTTCTTTGCCCGGTTTCCGGCGTTCTACAACATAAGTAAATCGAATACTCTGGTTGGCTCTGGCCTCTGGAATAGACAGTGTGTGAAGCCCGGTATACCGGTCCCTGACCAGGGTAAACGGCCAATCGGGTTTCATGCGCAGGGCTACTATATAGTTATCAGGCTCCAGGCTGGGCAAGGCGTAGCGACCATTGTCCGATGTCCAGTCAAAGGTTGCCAGCGTTTGGTTGCTGGCTAATGTCACTGGCTGGTCATGCTCTGGTAACCGGGCAGGTATGATAATTTCGGCCCCCTGCAGGTGTTTATCATTAATACTGATCAGTTGGACTTCGCCCTCAGTAAACACACAAACATCCTCTGCCCACCATCGATACATCCCGGGAGAATAGTGCCTATGTTCGAAAATTACATATTCGTTAAGTTTTGACTTACCCCAGCTCTCATAGTTCGTTATATGGTCCAATGCCGGAGCCTCATTCCCAAGGGCTTCTGGATGGTATTTTTCAGGTGCTTTATCACCGTAAATAGCCATCGCTTTATTAACAGGTTGTAGCTCATGGTTTGCTCTCTGATCCAGTGCCGGAGCCTGTTCTTTGTAAGCTTGTGGAATGTACTTTTCAGTAGCCTCACCGCCGTAAAAAGCCAACGCTTTATTGACGGGTTGTGACTCATGGTTCGTTTTCTGGTCCAATGCCGGAGTTTGTTCCTCGTGGACTTGTGGCATGTCTTCTTCAGGAGTGTTATCACCGACGAAAGCGGATGCTTCGTCGATAAAATCGTCTACCAAATGGTTCGCCAGATCACTGAGCTGATGCCAGAATGCAGGCCACCATTGAACATCATCGGCCTTCCACGCGCTTATCCGCTGGTCAGCCGCCTGAAGATAAGGCTGGTTAGTGGACATTTTCAGCGTTTGTTGCTCTTCTGTCGTCATGGGAAATACACTACCAGCGTCCATGCCGGTACTGCTAAACGTACGATCAAACCAGCACTGTTGCCAGTGTCGGTAAAGTGCCCGGGTGAGAATGTCGTCCGACTCATCCGGCTTCAGGGAAAGACCGGATGCTTGCCATTTGGCCTGAGCCACACCCTTAATGATTTCGGTTTTGGCTTCCTTTTTTGTCAGACCGGTCTTAATACGGATTTCACAGTTTTTTTCATCAACACTGTTGCAATCGCTGCCTCGTATCAACCACGGGCGATTCATTTTCGGTACCGTTTCGTTGAACCATTTGCAAAGTCCGGCATCAAGCTCGCTTTTACCCATGGCAATAGCCGACGACTTTGGCAGTTTATCCAGTGATACATTGGCTGCCATCAGGTAAAGCCGGTAGTGCTGGTTGAGGCATTGGTGAAGGCCGTTTTCAGTAAAATCACCGCCTCTGATGACGGCTCTGGTGACATTCTGTAAATCAAGACTGGTCGGCTGCAACGGCAGTTTTTTCTGTTGCAGGCAAGTCCTCAAACGACAGTGTATATTAGCCAGATCTTCAGCGATTATTTTCCCCTGTGGGGTCTGTGGCAACACTTTCTCAGCAATGGCCTGCAATTCTGCCGGGCTGTACTGCCGGATAGGTAAATGTCGGAAACGCCCTTTCAGCGCCGGTGATAAGGGTTTGCGTCCGCTGTACTCGGGTGGGTTGGTCGTGGCAAACAGGTGGAAGCCCGGATGCGCGTCACCGGCCAATATGTCGTTCAGCTCACCTTCCAGGTGCTGGCTGTCGATCAGATTCATTTCCGAGATGACCACGATGCCGCCATTCACTTTTGCCGTCTGGATTTTTTCACACACTTTGTTCCAGGAGCAATCACAGGCATTCAGGGAAAAGACTCCCGGCATGGATTCTCCCCGCTGCCTGGCCTGCTGTTTGACACTGTCGATCATCAGATTCAGCGTGGCATCTTTACCCCGTCCAGCCGGGCCTTCAACCAGTGTCGCCTGACGACCGCCGTGTTTTCTGTTGAGATGATAGGCCTGCTGACAGCGGCTTAAATCCTGTCCAAGCGTTGCACCAGCTCATGGACTGCCGATCCGGAGGTATCAAAGTCAGGTCGCGTTTGTTTGGTGATTTCTTTGAAGGCCTGCTGTATAGAGTGCAGGGTGGTTTGGTTATGAACTTTGTTGCTCAGGGTGTTGTCCGGTTCGTAACGGGCAGCAAACCAGATTTCCAGTGCTGACAGGGCATCCTGATGAGTCTCGCTGATTTCGGAACCCAGTACATCCCGAAAACTTTGCTGGATCAAACCGTTCATTTTTTCACTGGTAATACTGTCGTTTACAGGTAGCGCACAATCCAGATACCAACCCACCCAACTCTGGTAATACTGTCGTTTACAGGT
>NZ_JAHHPN010000008.1:0-2955 GCF_024606325.1 Endozoicomonas sp. ONNA1 | reverse complement strand
GTGTTTATTTCCCTGCCCTGTTGCATTTCACCAAGACAGGGCTGATGTCTGAATGTGAGACTTTTGAATTAGTGACAAAGCCCATCATTAAAGAACGTCATCCAGTGAACTCAGCCGCCCTCAGTGCCGATGGAAAGCATCTGATAACCACCAACAGACAAGACACATTGAAAATCTACGGCCACAGGACTGATGGATCATGGGTAAAAAAAATCATCATTTCCCATGGAAGTTATCTCAGCTCAGCAGTTTTCAGCCCCGATAGTCATCATGTGGTGACCGCCAGTTGGGATGAAATAGCGTACATATATGGCCTGAGTCGCGATGGATCATGGCAGATAAAGGCCATCATTTCCGACAGAGAACCGCTAAGTACAGCCAACTTCAGTGCCGATAGTCGCCATGTGGTGACCGGCACCAGAGACAAAAAGGCACAGATTCATAGCCTGAAGGACGATGGATCATGGCAATTAACGGCCATTCTTTCCCATAGGGATTCTGTCAAATCAGCCACCTTCAGCGACGATGGCTGCCATGTGGTAACCATCACTGGCAATAAAACGGCGAAAATCTTTAGTCATCAGACCGATGGTTCATGGGAAGAAAAAGACACCATTTGCCATAACAATATTGTTTTATCGGCCAACTTTAGCCCCAATAGTCATCGTGTTGTGACTGCCAGTTGGGATTTCATGGTGAAAATCTATGGCAAGGAAGCCGATGGATCATGGAAACAAAAAACCATCATTCCTCACAAGGTTGCCGTTGACTCAGCCATCTTTAGCCCAGACGACCAGCACCTTGTGACAGTCAGTAAAAATGGCACGGTAATAATCTATGGCCAGAAAACCAATGACTCATGGGAAGAAGAAGCCATCTTTCAACATAAGGAACATGTCAACTCAGCGAACTTCAGCCCTGATGGCCGCCATCTGGTGACTGCCTGCGACGACGGAACAGCAAAAATCATCGGTCTGACACCCAATGGCTCATGGTTAGAAAAAGCCAGTATTTCCCACAGGATCTGGGTCTTATCAGCCACCTTTAGCGCCGATGGCAGCCATGTGCTCACCGCCAGTGCTGACGGCGTGGTAAAAATCACTGAACTACGGGGGAATAATTGATTGCTGTGATTGCCTGACGCCATTTTGAGTGCGCCGAAAGACAGAAACTCTGTTAGTTTTCCTTAACAACATGTTACGAACTTTCATTCTAAAACTGACTCCAACTTTGTGGTATCGACATTGACTGTCCTTATTGATCGAAGATAAATACCCACTCCGGAGAATTCAGGAATGTATGGAATAGAGACTAACAACAGCATCGCAAAACCAAACTCGCCAGCCATCACGCAAGCTGAATTGGAGCATGCATTGTCCTGTGTCAGTGCGGGTAGATCCGTCGCGGTTGCCGAAAAGAAGAAAAAAGACAGACCTTCATTTAAGTATTTTCCTATTTTATCCAGTTCCGTGATTTTCAGACGTTTGCGACTGCGGGATATTGTCAGTTTAAAACGGGTATGTACCCGCCTTCGCAATGGTATTCATCAGGATAATGCTCTGGCAAAAGCGTGGTATCGCCGGTTTCCTTCACCACAGCAGTATCAACTAAGGACATCCATCGATACAAAAAATCATGATCAACTCAGTGATTGGCTCAAGTCGTTCACAAACGATCAGGCGTTAGTGGACTCATTCACAGATCGCAAAACGGACAGGGTTCATATGCCAGCCCTGTTATTTTTCACCAAGGCCAAGCTGATGTCTGAATGTAAAACATTTGAATTAGTTACAACAACTATTGACGAAAATGACTACGTAACCTCAGCCAGCCTCAGTGTCGATGGCCGCCATCTGGTCACTTCCAGTGACGATAGCACGGCAAAAATCTACCTTAAAACGTCCGCTGGATCATGGGAATTAATAGAGACCATTCACCATACCGGAAGGGTCAATTCAGCCAACTTCAGCCCCGATGGCAGCCATCTGGTGACTGCCAGTAACGATGGCACTGCGATAATCCACGGCCACAAGGCCGAAGGGGCCTGGGAACCAGTAGGCAGTATTTCCCATAATAACCGGGTCGAATCAGCCACCTTCAGCGCCGATAGCCGCCATGTGGTGACCGCCAGCAACGATCGAACGGTAAAAATCTATGTGCTCAAGGACGATGGATCATGGGAAAGTAGAACCACTATCCCCCAACAAGGTTATATCAGTTTTGCCACCTTCACCCCCGATGCTCGCAATATAGTGACCAACAGTGAATATAGTACGGCGGAAATCTTTGGCTTCAAGGACGACGGATCATGGTTTGATATAGCCAGCATCGAGCATACTAACTGGGTAAGATCAGCGACTTTCAGCCCCGATGGCCGTCATGTGGTGACTGCCAGTATGGATAAAACGGCGAAAATCTATGTCCAAAAGGCCTATGGTTCATGGGAACCAAAAGACATCATTCGCCATAGCGGCTATGTTAACTCAGCCAACTTTAGCCCCGATGGCAGCTATGTAGTGACGGCCAGCGACGATGGCACGGTAAGAATCTGTCGCCAGAAAGCCAATGGATCTTGGGAACGAGAAGAAGCAGACATTGTACATAAAGGCGGAGTCTTATCAGCCACTTTCAGTCCTGATGGCCGCCATGTGGTGACTGCCAGCACAGACGGAACAGCGAAAATCATTGGCCTGGGGGCCGGTGGGAAATGGTCAGAAAAAGCCAGCATTTCCCATAATGGCTGGGTCAGATCGGCCAAGTTCAGCGCCGATAGTCGCTATGTGATAACCACCTGCAACGGCCATTCGGTCCACATCACTGAACTGCGAAGCAATAATTCGTTGCTTGCTGTCACTGAGTAATGCCATTTTGAGTACGCTAAAAGACAGAAGTTCTGTTTATTGCCCTTAACAACATTTTTTGAACTTTCATTCAAAAACCGACTCTAACTCTGCG
>NZ_JAHHPN010000135.1:0-2438 GCF_024606325.1 Endozoicomonas sp. ONNA1 | reverse complement strand
TGGCAGTGGCGATGATTTAGACGATTTATTCAAGAAAAGGCCGGGCGGCGGAATGCGCCCCTTTTACTCCTTTGAATGGATGAGCGAGCTGGTCAGCAGCTTCATCCTGCTGCCTGGCATTGATGGTCGGACCGTCAAAAAACAGATTTGGGATACCCAGATTGTGCTCAACATCAAGCAGGGCTGGAATGAGCAGGACATCGTTATTTCGCAGGAACTTTGGAATAAAATAAGAGCTGCGAATCTTGAAAGAAATTCAGGGCTTTTTCTGGCATTGTCCAGAAACCCCTATAATCCGGAAGCTGTCGTTGATCATTACCTGAACAGTAACCCGGCACAACCGCTACCAACAGAAGACTACCGTCGTCATACACAGGAAGGGTTCATTTTAAGTCCCAAACAAATACGCAGCGTGTCTGTTATTCCGGGCTTGGTCACCGCAGGGAACGGCTATTCCACAGAAAGCGGTCAGGCTGGAAATCAAATGGGCGACACTGATAATACCTCGCCAGCGAATACTCAGTTTCAACAAGGCTCTGGTCGTCAAAATCAAGGCAGCGGTGGTGGAAGAGAGGGTGGGGGAGATGATGGGTCAGGTGGGTCACCAAACAGAGGGTCATGCCGGATTTGTAATAAACCTGCTGTACTCGGCTTCGATAAATGCAGAGAATGTCTGGCTCGTGAAGTCGGTCTAATTGAGCAGGAACTGACTGAACAAGAAAGGGAACTACTTGAGTCAGGCACAGAAGGGGCTGATTCTTTAGCAATCCGTGTATTTGAATGGTTCAAAACTTTGGATTCAAATGAAAGGCACAGAGGAGATTGTTTTCGCAATAATGATTACTATAACTTTCCAGCGCTTTATAGACTTTTAACTCAAAGTTTTATGTCAAATAAAAATACGCTAAGTGAGTTTTATCTGAAATGGGTTAAATTTTTAAACGGCAGTATGTCTCTTTACCACCTTATTTCAGAAGTTGGTGAATTGGCAAAGTCCCAGGGAATTGAAGATTACGTTGAGGTGAAAAGAATTGTTAAAGCACTTGCTCATCACAGGCATGAGTTTGAGAACGAAACCGGTTTTAAAAAATTCAGAAACGATTTGTTGAGCATTTTAACGAGTAACAACCTCCTGGCTTCTGATGACCCGGGGCATGTTCTTTATTCAGGATTAAGTCGCCAACAGAAAGTAATGTTGATTAATTATATTTTTCAGACATTTAAAGAAACGAGTTGGTGGCTAAAAGATGAAATATTCCCGTCAAAATTTTTGACAATAATAATGTTAAATCAATTCGCCAGAAATGTTAATGCTAAGTATGGTTTTGGTATTCCGAATCCGTACATTGATCGTGAGGAGTTATTAGAAATTCTTACGTGGGGCAGTGAGAGGCCTGGTAGTGGTGAATGTTCTTTTATTACTCCACATAACAGACGTTTTTTAATTGGAGTCAATAGTCAATCACTTCATGCTCTGGCATTTAATATTACTGCCAATCAATTTTTAGATTTTCATGATATTGAAGCTATACTCACTGCTCTTGCTGTTATAAGGTCAATGCACGGACAGCGTTTAAATGATCTGTTCTCTAAAAATGTTCGTTTTGCGAAAGATGTACCCAGTGAGCAACTTCAGCTTTTAAGAACCTTCACCTTAAAAGCCCGTGAACAGCTTGTTAAGTTTCTGGAAAACAAGGGAGCAGAAGAAAAAGACAAATTTATACATAGCATGTTTTTGATCTTTGGTATTGCTCCTAAGGAGCTATTTGATGAGCTATCGGATCAACCGTTTGATGAGTTATCGGAGCAACCATCTGATGAGCTATCAGATCAACCGGCTGATGAACTATCGGATCCTGAACCTGTTCAGTTAACACAAGCCGTTGCACACGCGGCCGTAGATCCACAGTGCCAGCAATCAGAAATAAGCAGGTCACGGCCTTTAGCTTTGGACTCTGATACAGTGAAAATGCTGGAAGCTTGTTCTAAACCAGGCTTGGATTTTTCCCCATGGTTCGAAAAAAAACCACAGTCTGTAACTTTGGACTCTATCGTAACGCAAGAGGAACTCCTGAATATTGGTTCTAAAGTAGGCGTTGATTGGCAAAAAATTGCCAAAAAGACCGGTGTTCTTAATGAAACTCATATAAGAGATATTGATGCTGGTAACGCTGGGCTTGAAAGTAAGGTAAGGGCAATGATGGAAGAATGGAAAAAAATAAAAGGTCAGATTACCTACGATGACTTATTGGAGGTTTTTTCAGAAATCGGACGATGGGATCTTATGTACGATTTAAATAAGCGTCATAAATTTTGAAAACTATAAGTCCGGTTTCCAGGGCAAGCTGGCGGAGTCGCGGTCAGTGCCCCAAATCTGGGATAGAAAAAATAAAACATTTTCAAATTTAAGGTCTATTTTAATGCTTTATCAATAAAAT
>NZ_JAHHPN010000134.1:0-1265 GCF_024606325.1 Endozoicomonas sp. ONNA1 | reverse complement strand
TTCATCGGTACCATACTCACAAAAGCACCAATAGCACTGACATCAGTCACTTCATGGGCCACCAGAATACTGCCAATCAGGGCAATGATATAAGCACCCCAGCTGGAGACAGGGGTAATTACGCACACAGGTGCAGCCGTTGAGTCGATCAGGTAAGCCAGCTTTGCCCTGGAGACACCATGACGGTCTGTCATAGGGCGACCGATATTACCAACAGCCAGTGCGTTAAAGTAATCGTCAATGAAGATAATGATACCCAGCAAAACAGTAACCAGTTGTGATCCCTGACGGGTTTTCACTCTCTGGCGGGCCCATTCACCAAAGGCCCTGGCGCCACCGGAAACATCAATCAGGGTAGTAATGATGCCGAGCATCACCAGAAAGAGCAGAATAAAGACAGTGCCCGTATTGATACCATTATCCCAAAAAATTTCGGTAAAACTGTTCAGGAGATAAGTAAACGTATTGCTGACACTGAAGTCAGTCAGTAGCAGAGCGCCTGCAAGGATACCTGCGCCAAGGGAAAAGAGTACATGACGGGTCAGGATCGCCAGAATAATAGCCACTGCCGGAGCGACCAGTGAAAGGGGTGATGTGCTGTAACCAAGTAATTCCATAAAGACTGATCTTGTGAGTGAAAACGCTCGATGAGCAGAAGTTCCATGACTGCTGACATTAAGCTTAATTCACGATATAGGATCAGGAGGGCAATGGATTGAAGCAGAATACGACCGGATAGGCCCCGTATTTGCCTGTTGCCGAGCAACCTGCCTTTTGGGCAGAGTCTTTCAGAAACGATTGTCCAGTAGCGCTCCACAGTAAAAACCGTGACAGTGATACACCTCTTCGATGCACCACCAGCAGATGAGTTTGACGACGACTCTGCTTCGGCACCTTTTCCTTTCATCCGGCTCTCGGCCCTGGCCAACTCAGGACACTCGGTGTCAACCTGCTACGGATTACTGATAAACGGTGCGCCTCTACTTTTAACCTTGATCCGGAGATTCAATGGATCAATGGCTGATTGTTGTGGGAACTTCCTCTGACATTCACAGGAAAGTGCCCTTTCACTCATAAGCGGACTCATCCGTTATGGTGTTTATTAAGAGGATCACAGGCAGAGGCGCAGCGACAATATCCTGTCACGTTACCCCTGCTGATGGCCGGTAATTATGCACATCGCTGCTTGATTAACAACCGTGAAATTCAGCTAAAGAAACTTTGCTTTCTAAAAAAACAGATTTTTCAGGCAGTTAGCCTTTACA
>NZ_JAHHPN010000133.1:0-4964 GCF_024606325.1 Endozoicomonas sp. ONNA1 | reverse complement strand
TTTGCCGGTACGAAGTAAAAAGCCGCCATGCGCAACCTGATCATAAGTGCACTGTCTTTTGTATTTTGTCTTTCTTTACCACCCCACGCATCAGCCTGGCTCCATTGGCAACCACCAAAGCTACAGAGTCATGGGCAAGGATTGAAACTCCTTTTAAGGGCTCAACCGGTAGAGCCACAAAACAGTCAAATAAGATCCGGGACAGCCCCTGAATCACAAATAACCATCACAGCCCGCCCTGGTCAGGTATTCACGGTGTGCAGCCAACAGCTCAAAGCAGACGCTTACAGTGTATTGCTGACTGCCTACGATCAGACGAAAAAAAGACCACACCAATTGCTACTGACTCACGGGCAAACGACACTGCATTTGGAAAAAACCTACATCTGCCCCACTGAGGTTATCAACCAACAGCCGTATAACTACCAGCGTGTCCTGTATTCTCAGGAACCCTTTCTGGTCACCCGCCAGAATGACCCAAAGAAAAAAGAGCAAAATAAAAACACTCTTATCCCACCTATAGGTCTACCCAGTAAGCTTTCACCACACAACCTGCAAACCGGAGGCATTGGACCGGATTCAGATGAAGACAGCTTCTTCAAATATCCCTTCCGGCCACCTTTTGTTGATCAGAGCGGCATCACCATGGTCTTGCTTCCCTTTCTTAAACTGCCACCCGATTGGCAATACCAGATTCCAGGCAGCCAATGGCACCACTGGCTGATGGGTGAGCCGGATTATGACTCTGGCACAATATTAAATATTCAGCTGAATGGCGAATCCATAGCCCGCCTGCCCATTCATTCATGGGAACTGCAAGAGCTGGCTGAAGACCTGACCAATAGCCGACAACTGTTGCAGAAGCTGGCGTACAGGCTTAATGGCCGGGAAACGTTTATTCAGCAATTGCTGGATATTCTGGCTACAGCTGAACAAAATCCTATGGATGAAGAGAGTAGGGTGCGAATTGAGAAACAACTGGCCGATGTGTTGGAGCAGCCTGACCATTCATTTTCACTGGAGCTGGAATGGTTCAGCTTACAGGCAGCCATGACTCCCGATCACTCCATTATCACTGCACATAATGGTAAAGGAAAAAAAAAGGAAGCCAGTTCAGGAAAAGTGCCCGGTAGCAATGATCAAAATCAGTACGGCGCACCGTCAAGCCAATCAGTGCCGGTCAGACATGATCCGGAACAAGGGTTGATTCGGTTTTCTGATGACAACGGCAAGAATGAACATCAAGGAAGAGTTGGGGCGGCAGAACAATCTGGCAACCACGAAGACCATGGCGAACAGAGTCAGGATTCATCGGGTGCCCAGCAGAACAACCGATCAGACCAGGACGGTGCCGAGCCTGACCCGATCAATAACGCCCCACCTCCAGCATCGGGAACAACCGATGCAGCAGGAAGTTCTGAGCCTGTCACCATTACTTTTATTGGTCAAGCCAATGTCGGGAAATCTTCTCTGGCCAATCGATTTCTGCAAATTAACCACTTTGCTGCCCAACTGACGCATGTATCACATCACGAAGATGATTTTGACCTGCCGCCGTATATCAAGATTCGGGCATTACCCGGTTATGGGAGGCCTTCCCTAAGCACGGACAGTTTTCTTGAGTTGGACAATCACCCCATCAAAGATAACGAAGTCGTCATAATGGTTATGGCCAATGAAATGAGTTTGGAAGATCAAATCGAACTACAGAACCTGCTGAACCATGGACACCCGCCAGAGCGTGTTTTACTGGTATACAACAAATTTGATGCGATTCTGGATGGGGTAGTGGGGAGGCAGCAAATAGAGACTGATTCAAGTCGTTATGCCCTGGAGAATTCTATAAAAAAAGAGCTTATGAACAGGCAGCTTAAAATTTTGGAAGAATGGCAGCGGGAACTGGTCACAGATGAATCATCTGCCCACTTGACTCAGTCGCTTCAAACATTGGCCAACCGTCTCAAGGCACAAAAAGAACAAGGTAAACCCTTCCTGTTGTTTACCTCTGCCAGCGACGTCAGTACCTATAGCCCGGAGCAGGATGAGGAATTGATAAAAGCCATTTCTAACGCACTGTCTGGGCAGGAAAAGAAGACATTTAAAGAACAGTTTCTTGATATCCGTCCGGGAAAGGTCAAACAGTTTTCGGATTTTATCAGCCATCGTTTTTCGGCAGTGATCGAAGACGCCAAGGCAGGCGGAGTTGCCGCAGAGGACGTTTTTGGTAGCTTATTCAGACAACTAAATAATGACTTTGGCTTAGACCCCGAGCAAGGTTGCAACCACTGGTTGAGAGAGTTCAGCAAAATCTATAAAACGGTTTTTAACGAGAAAATCAAAGAAATTGTAAACGGGGATGACTCTCGGTTACATACACTTCAAAAGCAGTTTATCGCCTTTTATACCGGGCATATTCTGGGAAGCATCTGGTATAAATTTATCGGGGAGAGGCGACAGGAAAAAGAAATCGATGAACTGGGGCAGACTGCTTTGCATCGCTGGGCTCGAAACGGGAACTCCGGCTGGGTTTGGTTATGGCTGCAATTGCACAGCGAGAAGGCCGGAACGCTATTAAATGCGCGAGATATCAACGAACGAACCCCGTTACATCTGGCGGTCTACTCTGGCAATGAAGATACTGTCAGATACATACTGGAACATGGTTCGAATGTCGATGCCAAAGACAGTGTCGATTATACCCCCTTGCATTGGGCTGCGTTTTTTGGCCGGGAAACCATTGCCGAACAACTGCTTCAGCACAATGCCAGCCTGACAGGGCAACACCGCTTAAGAATAACCCCTCTTCATGTGGCAGCCTGGAGCAATCAGGGCGCTATGGTAAACAAACTGCTGGAGTGGGGAGCCAGTATCGATTCATCCGCCTACGGAATCTACCCGGTCCACTATGCAGCAGCCACTGGAAGCCTCAACAGTCTTGAGGCACTGCTGGCCCATAGACTGAATGATCTGGATGTCTTTAGTATCACTGGAAGCTTCAACAGTCTGGCGTATAGACCGATTGATCTGAATGTCCTTATTAGCAGTGGACACAGTGCATTGCATATTGCTGCCTGGTACGGTCATAGAAAGACTGTTGCCAAACTCATTGCCGCAGGCGCTGATCAAAAACAGTTGACAAAAGACGGTTATATGGCTGGAGATCTGGCCAAATTCAGAGGGCACAAGTACCTCGGGCTTTCTGTATCTGAAAAGGACGTTGACCAGCAAAATCCCAAGGCTCCTGACCGTACTCATCTGGCAATACCCATAGCAATTGATCTGGAATCCATGCACATTGATCAATATGGCTATTCGACACTTCATCGAGCTGCCAGAGAGGGGGATGTAAACAGAGTCAGAGACATTCTGAATAACAATGAATATACCAGTGCCCGATCCGCCATGTCGGGCTATACCCCCTTGCATGTTGCTGTCCTCTACGGACACAAAAAAATAGCTGCTCTATTGCTATCCCCCGCCAACAGGGAAGACAAAGATGTATCGGGGAACACGCCTCTGCACCTCGCTGCACTTTTCAACAGAGAAACAATGATAGCGTTCCTTCTGGATCACTCCTGCAGACCAGATGCAACTAATCACTCCGGTATTGCGGTACTGCATGTTGTCTCAGCTATGGGATCACGTAATACGCTTGAACGCATTTTTGAATCCCTGAAACAGTGCAAATGTGATTGCAACCCAACCGTCAATGGAGTAACTGCAATGCATATCGCTGCCAAGTATGGAAATATTGAGGCGATAAGATTGCTTAATCAGGTCGCAGGGATCAGTTTAGAAATAGAGACTGCGAGTGGGGAAACACCTCTGCATTCTGCAACTCATACCGGTCAAGTTGAAACGGTAAAGTGGCTAAAAATAACAGGCGTTAACTTGGCACCTGCTAATAAGAAGGGTGTTACCCCGTTGTTTATGGCCGCTGCCATTAATTCCCCCGAATTAATAGAACTACTTGGGCAAGAAGGCAAACCCGAACATCTCACAAAAATCATCGGGTTGTTGCCAAAACGTTTTGGTGTCGCATCTTTTAGCAGTGATGAACCTCTTTCTCTAACCCCATTGCACTTTGCAGCCTTAAAGGGAAACCTTGAATCGGTCCAGGCACTGGTGATGAAATGCGGGGCAAAACTGGACACCCGAAGCAGCGGCTTGACAGCACTGAATTTTGCCTCATGTGGAAGACACCTGAAAGTGGTTCAGTGGCTTATTGGTGAGTGACATCTTCACCCGGATATAACATCAAGAGGCGATGTTACACCAATGATGCGGTGATCCATTGTTGCACAAAACAGGCAGCAGAATCTGTACGCAACAACAGGATAAGATTGCGGCTGAGTGCAATCTTATCCTTATTTGGCAGGTGCTGGAGTTAATTATATTGGGAGTGGTCTCAATCATCCAGAAACATAGATCTGGGAACATTAAATCTATCACTTAATTTATCTATGTGATGTAATTTAAGCGTTGCTTTTCCTGAAATTATTCTTGATACATAGGGTTGCTTACCAATTTCAGGTAAATCATATTGTGATAAATTGTTTACCTCCATCAAGTGTAATAGAAAATCTATTCCTCTGGCTTCAGGCAATGCTTCAAGATTTTCATCTTCCCACATTTTCATGAAGTGATAAATAAAATCAACTTCTTTATCAGTACCCTTTTTTGAGTCAAGTTCTTCTATTAAATCACAAGCTTTGTTGTAATATGCTTCTGATGATAGAGGCAAAGAAAATCCGAAGCTCATTTTAGCTTCATGAGATACTGACGCTACAAACTCTCTCATTTGTTCATATATAGTCATCATATTCTCGCTATTTTCAAGTGCTACTAAGTACTCAACCATACGAAATCATATTTTCTGACTCATTGTTCAGGCACTCTGACTGCGTTGCAACTCTGGTCACATAGCTTGCTATGTTTCCGTCGTTGCGCCTTGCAGAGCACCT